>DXWL01000041.1 GCA_019416865.1 Fusobacterium sp. | reverse complement strand
AAAAAGAAAAGTAAAAATCACATTGGGAGTTGTGGTTTCTTTCTTAATTACTGGAATGGTTGCTTTTGCAGAGGGAACAGAAAATATTCTTGACGAACATAACAAGGATTTTATAACTGCTGAAAATAGTTTGACAGGACTTGGACAATATGATTTAGTAATAGGAAATGGCGAAATAGTGATTGATAAAGGCGATACAAATAAAAAAATAAAGATAACAGAAAATAATGGAGGATATAAAATCACTTATGGCGGGATAAATACTTTTCCGTGGGAAGATAAGAATTTAAAAAATCCAACTATTTCAAAAGATATGTTATCTGAAAAAACTGTAAATAATATTAATAAATTTTTAAATTCTCAAAATAAAGAATATGTACTGACAGAAAATTCTATTACTGATGAGATTAAAGAAAACCAATTTATTCAAAATAATACATCTGGAAAAGCAGCACAACAAGCAACAGGAACAAATAATATTACAAATAATGGTTATATTTTAGCGACAAGAGGACAATTAGTTGAAAATGGAAAAGCCATAAATAATGGAATTATTTTTACAAAAGGGAATCCAGGATTAGGTTATGTAGGACAAACAGCAACAGGAACAGGAGAATTATATAATTATGGTTATATAGGTTTATCTAGCTTTGCTCAGAGTGTAAAAAACGGAAACGCTTATAATTATGGTACTGTTGTTACAGAATTTGCTCAGCAATCAACAGGAACAGGAAATTTATATAATTATGGATTTTTAAAAGCCACAAATAGTGGTAATGAATATTATGGGCAACAAGTAAGGAATAGTTCTGCCTATAACTATGGAATTGTGGAAGCATATAGAGGTTCTCAAAATATATCAGGAACAGGAAAGTTGTATAACTATGGAACTTTAATAGCAACAGGGACTAATGGTGAAGCTCAAGTTTCTAAAGGTGGAAGAGGAGAAAACTATGGTTTAATCAAAGTTCAAAATGGTTTGGGAATGAAAGGAACAGGAACTTTAATAAATAGAGGTGTTATTCATTCTTCTGACAGCAGTAATATATTTGATACTTTTAATGGAAAATCAGATAATACAGGAATAATTATAACAAATGCTGATTTAAGTGATAAAGAATGGTCTAAAACAGGAGTAACCCTTAATACAAATTATGAACTTCAAAATAAAAATGGAGTTACAATAACAGGAGATACTCTTGATAAATCATCTTTTGGAGATAAAAATATTGGATATATCAATGCTACAGACAGAACTTCATCAATAAAAATTTCTGATATAAGAGCAGGACAAGAAAAAGATGAAAAAGGAAATACAATTAAAAAAGTTATAGGAGTTGTGGCAGAAGATAAAAATACACAAGATGATAAAAAGCCTGTTGTATTTGAAGCTGGTGGAAATCTTCTTCTTGAAGAACTTTATATGACAGGATATCTTGTAAATGGCGGAACTCTTATAGATATGAAAAACAATGATTTAATTCTTTCAAATGCAAATATCACTGTTACAGAGGATTTAACACAAACAAAAGGAGAAAAAGCTGTTGCTGTTAATTTAGGAACAGGAAAACTTTCTCTTATGGGAAGTTCTGAAATAAACGGAATTATCAAAGGGGAAGCAGGTTCTGTTGTGGAAAGTGTAGCTCAAAAAAGTGAAGATTTTAAAACAGAGGGAGAAACAGTTCTTGAATTTAAAAATGCAGAAGCCGATATTGCTGATATAAACTACACAGATATTAATCTTACAGGAAAAAATGCTGGAAAAATAGAAACTACTTTTAATAAAACATCAAAAGACAAAGAAAATACAATTGAAATAGGAAAAGATTTTGTTCTTGGAACAGCTCAAGATTACAAAACAGAAACTGTTATTGAAGAAACTTCAAAAGAAGGAAACAAATCTAATTATATTATAAAAAATCTTGATAATATTCATGGAAATATATCTCTTGGTGCAGGAGAAAATATAGTTACAGTAAACAGTAAATTTGAAAAATATGATGGAAAAATAGATTTAGGAGCAGGAGAAGATAAATTTGTCATCGAAGGAAATAAAGGAACTGATGTTATAAATACCTTTAATCATGTAGTTTATAATGCTGAAACTGTAGAACTTAACGGAGGAGTATGGGGTAACTGGAATGAAGCTAACGGAAGCATAAGATTTGATGAAAATACAAAAGCAGAAAAAACTCCAAATCTTACTCTTGGAAGTGATACAACAATGAATATCACTCTTAATGCAGATGGAAATCATGGAAGTGATTTTGCAAATTATATTGCAAAAGATCTTGATATGAAACACAGTATTATTACAGGAGCAGGTGCAGATAAAGGGTCTGTTGTTAAATTTATGATTGATAAAAATGGTCTTGATGAAACTCGTTTAGATACAGATAAATATAGTTTTAAAGATGGAACAGTAAAATTTGAATCTGCTATATTTGATGTTACATCAAAAGAGGGAACAGGAACATCAGTGAAAATAAAAACAGCAGAAGATATGGGACTGTCAGCACAATATAAAACAATTTATGAAGCTTATTTAAATCAAATAAAAACAGAAAAAGCAAATGAAAATGTAATAGGTCAAATAAATAGCTTTAATAGTAGTGAAGCTTTTGTAGAACACATTAAGGGAACAGATATTACAGGAAAAGCTTACTATACAGCAGGAAGCGTTGTTATAAAAGATATAGTTAATTCATATGTAAGCTCTGTTGAAGATTTCACTAAGAGAGCTGGAAAAGGTGAGTGGTTGGCTCAAGGTAAATATATAAACTCTGATACAGAATTTGATGGAGGAAGCAGAGTAAAAGGATATGATGGAGATATTACAGGTACAGTAGGTATGATTGAATATGGACTTACTGAAAATACATCTTACGGAGCTGTGTTTGGACAAGGAGATGCTGAAATGGATATCAACGGAGGAGGAAAACTTGACGGAGATAACACTTATGCAGGTCTTTATATGAAACACAGAACAGCAAATGGAATAGAACTTGTTGGAAATATTGGATATATTAAGAGCGATATGGATTCAGAATTAAGAAGTGATTTTGGATTTACAAATATAGCAGGTCAAGATAAAGTTGAAATAAATGATAAAAACTTTGAAAAAGGAACAGCAGATTCAAATGCTGTTGTATTATCATTAAAAGGTAGAAAAGATTATAAAGTTACTGATACAGTAAAATTACAGCCTGTTTTAGGAGCAAGAGTAACATTTATCAATCAAGATAAAGCAGAAAACCCTGAAATGAACTTCACTATTGCAGAACAAGATATTATAGTTGTTGAAGGAACAGCAGGAATGGGAGTTGCTAAAGAATTTGCTCTTTCTCAAGGAAAACTTGAATTAAATGCAGGAGCTGAATATACATTTGCAGCAGCTAACTCAAATAATGATGCAGAATATACACTATTTGAAGGAGATTATCAAGCTACTCACATTAAAATGGACGATGTAGATGCAGCAGAAAATACAGGAACAGTTTATGCAGGATTTGATTATGAACATGAAAATGGTGTAGGATTTAATGGAAAATATGAGATGATGTGGTCTGATAAAGGGGACGACTCAAGAATTACAGCAGGAATCTCTTATAGATTCTAATTAATTAAGCTGATAAATTTCTGTGCTAAGAGTTTATCATAAAATATTTCCAAGAGATACCTATATTTCCCTAATCCAGTTCTCTTGGCAATATCCCTAAAAAAAGGCGGTACAATTAGTTTTGTACCGTCTTTTTTGATAATAAATTAAATAAATTATATGTATTTATATAATGAAAAGTTATTAAATTGACAAAATGCAAAAAAGAGATTATATAATTAATATAAGGGTGTGTTGTAATTTGAAAAAGAAAGTTTTTGATAATTTTTTTTTCACTGTGATAAAAAAATTATTGACAAAATATCATAGTTTGATGTATTCTTATATTAGGATAATGGTTTAAAATTTTCAAAAAGAGGTAGTATATGACTAAAATAGAACAAATTTTTGAACGATATAAGGTCATGGGAGAATTTATTTCCAGATGTTTTGGAAGCAATGTAGAGGTTGTGCTTCATGATTTGAGAGATTTTGAGCATTCAGGTGTGAAGATATATAACAGCTATATAAGCGGAAGAAGCGATGGAGCACCAATGACAGAATTTGGTCTGAATCTTTTGGAAAGTAAGATATATGAGAAAGAAAATTTTATAACCAATTATAAAGGTGTTACAGGAGGGAAAATTTTAAGATCTTCCACTCTGTTTATAAAAGATGAGAAAGAAAATCTTATTGGTATGCTTTGTGTGAATATAGATATTACAAAATATCTTTCAATGAGCAAAGAACTTGAAAGTTTAGCATATTTTGGGCTTGATGAAAATAAGATTGAAAAATCTAAGATGATTGCTGATTTCCCAAAATCAGTGAAAGATATGATAAATACCTCTCTGTCAAACTATATTTCAAACAATGGATATGACTGGCAGAGGCTTAATAAAGATGAAAAAATAGATGTGATAAAAAAATTAAATGACAAAGGGATATTTACTCTTCGTGGAGGAATATCAGAAGTTTCTGAAGCACTTAAAATATCAGAGCCGACAATTTACAGATATTTATGTGAAGTAAGAAAAAATAAAAAATAGCTCAGAATACTGTCAGGGCGGTAAAAAGCATCGGGCTTCTTACAGGTTGGCAGATTCATATAGAAAATGAGAAAAAGGAGAAAAAAGGATGAAAGATGTAGTAGAGATTAGATGGCATGGTAGAGGTGGACAAGGAGCTAAGACAGCATCACTTCTTTTGGCAGATTCTGCTTTCAACACTGGAATGTATGTTCAAGGATTCCCTGAATACGGACCTGAAAGAATGGGTGCTCCTATAACTGCTTACAACCGTATTTCAAAAGAAAGAGTGAGAGTACACTCTAACATTTACGAACCAAACTTTGTAGTAGTAGTAGATGAAACACTTCTTGCAAGTGTAGATGTAACTAAAGGACTTAAAAAAGACGGAGCTATTATAATCAACAGTTCAAAAACTCCTGCTGAATTAAGACCTCTTTTAAAAGGTTATGAAGGAAGAGTTTATACTTGCGATGCAAGAAAAATTTCTGAAGAATGTCTTGGAAAAAATTTCCCTAATACTCCAATGTTAGGTGCAATAGTTAAAGTCAGCAAAGTTATTGATGAAGATTTATTCCTATCATCAATGGAAGGATCATTTAAACACAAATTTGCTAGTAAACCTGAAGTACTTAAAGGAAATATGGAAGCCCTAGTGCGTTCTATGAAAGAGGTGAAAGAATAGAATGAAGAATAAAAACGGAGTAAAAATAGAAGAAACTATGTCTTGGAAAGATATAACACCTGGTGGAATTGTTTATGAAGCTGGATCAGCTAAATATTTCAAAACAGGAGACTGGAGATCTAGAAAACCTGTATTTATAGCTGACAAATGTAAACAATGCTTACTTTGTGCACCAGTTTGTCCTGACTCTTCAATTCCTGTTGTAGACGGAAAAAGAGGAGAATTTGACTACGACCACTGCAAAGGTTGTGGAATATGCTATGAAGTGTGTCCATTCGACGCAATAGAACTTGTGAAAGAATAGTTAGTTTGGGAGGAAAAATTAATGAGTATAAAAGAAAGAATGTCAGGTAACGAGGCCATAGCAATTGCTATGAGACAAATAAATCCAGATGTAATACCAGCTTTCCCTATCACACCATCAACAGAAATACCACAATATTTCTCTCAATTCGTGGCAGATGGAAAAGTTGATACAATATTTGTTCCAGTTGAATCTGAACACAGTGCTATGTCAGCTGCAATTGGAGCAGAAGCAGCAGGGGCAAGAACATTTACAGCTACTTCTTCTTGCGGACTAGCTTTAATGTGGGAGCTTCTTTATGTAGCAGCTTCTTCAAGATTACCAATCACATTAGCTTGTGTAAACAGAGCTTTATCAGGACCAATCAACATCAACGCAGACCACAGTGATTCTATGGGTGCAAGAGATGCTGGATGGATTCAAATATACAGTGAAACAAACCAAGAAGCTTATGATAACTTTATTCAAGGTGTTCTTATTGGAGAACATCCAGATGTACAACTTCCAGTAATGGTATGTCAAGATGGATTTATTACATCTCACGCTGTTGAAAATATTGAATTATTAGAAGATGAAGTAGTTAAAGAATTTGTAGGAGAATACAAACCTGAAGATTACTTACTAAATGCAGAAAGACCTATAGCTCACGGACCTTATGATATTGAAAAATATTATATCGAACATAAGAGATTACAAGCTCAAGGTATGATGAATGCTAAAAAAGTTATCCTTGAAATTGCTGAAAAATTTGAAAAAATTTCAGGAAGAAAATATGGATTCTTTGAAGAATATAAATTAGAAGATGCAGAAGCAGCAATGGTAATAATCAACTCTTCAGCAGGAACAGCTAAAGAAGTTGTTGACCAAATGAGAGAAGAAGGAAAGAAAGTCGGAGTATTAAAAATCAGAGTATTCAGACCATTCCCTATGAAAGAAATTGCAGAAGCTCTTAAACATGTAGGTATCGTAGCTGTTATGGATAAATCTGAAGGATTTAACGGATGCGGAGGACCAGTTTTTGCTGAAACTAGATCAGCTCTTTATGATGTAGCAAACGGACCAAAAATGGTAAACTACATCTATGGATTAGGTGGAAGAGACGTTACAGTTGAAAGCTTAAGATCAGTATTTGAAACTATATTAGCTGAAAAAGACAGCAAAGAACCATTAGAAACATACAGATATCTAGGTGTAAGAGAATAGGAGGAAATTCAATGGCATATAATTTAAAAGAAGTAATGAATAAGCCTGAAAGACTAACTGGAGGACAAAGAATGTGTGCAGGTTGCGGAGGTCCTATTGCAGTTAGAACAGTTTTAAGAGCTTTAAAACCTGAAGATCACGCAGTAATATGCAGTGCTACAAGCTGTCTTGAAGTATCTACATTCTTATATCCATACACAGCTTGGACAGATTCATTTATCCACTCAGCATTTGAAAATGCTGCTGCTACAATAAGTGGTGTTGAAGCTGCATACCAAGTACTACACAGAAAAGGAAAAGTTAAAGAAACTTATAAATTTATAGCATTTGGTGGAGATGGAGGAACATACGATATCGGATTCCAATCATTATCAGGAGCAATGGAAAGAGGACATGACATGGTTTATGTATGTTATGACAACGGAGCTTACATGAACACTGGTATCCAAAGATCTTCTGCTACACCTCACTTTGCAGATACTACTACTACTCCAATAGGAAGTGCAAGTAATGGTAAAATGCAATCTAAAAAAGATCTAGTTGCTATTATGGCAGCTCATAATATTCCATATGTAGCTCAATCTACATTTATCGGAAATATGAAAGACCTTTATGAAAAAGCTGAAAAAGCTATCTACACAGAAGGGGCAGCTTTCTTAGCAGTAATGGCTCCATGTCCAAGAGGATGGAGATACAGTGAAGAGAAAATGATGAAAATATGTAAGTTAGCAGTAGAAACTTGCTACTGGCCGTTATATGAAGTAGTAAACGGAGAATGGAAACTATCTTACAAACCAAAAAATAAACTTCCTATTACTGAATTCTTAAAAGAACAAGGAAGATTTAAACACTTATTCAAAAAAGGAAATGAACATCTATTAGAACAATTCCAAGCTGAAGTTGATTTAAGATGGGAAAGACTTCTAAAAAGATGTGGTGAAGAAGCATAGTCCTTAAAAAAATAAAATTAGAATTTAATAAAGATAAAAGTTTTACATATGCTGTTAAGGAGGATTCATGAATAGCAAAAAAGGCAGCTTTATAGGACTGGTACCATTTATTATTTTCATCTTAGTTTATTTGGGAAGCGGAATACTTCTTCAATCACAGGGGGTTGAAATGGCATTTTATCAACTTCCTGCACCGGTTGCAGTATTTGTAGGAATTATATCGGCGTTTGTCCTTTTTAAAGGGAGTATAAACCATAAGTTTAACTCTTTCTTAAAAGGGTGTGGAGAAGAGAACATAATTATCATGTGTATAATCTATCTTCTTGCTGGAGCTTTTGCAGGAGTTTCAAGAGCTATGGGGGGAGTAGATGCCACAGTTAATCTTGGGCTTACTTATATTCCGAGCCAGTTTATAGCAGCAGGTGTGTTTCTCATAGCAGCATTTATATCAACAGCAACAGGAACTTCAGTAGGTGCTATAGTGGCACTTGGCCCTATAGCAGTAGGACTTGCTGAAAAAAGTGGAGTGTATATGCCAATAGTTCTTGCAGCTCTCATGGGAGGAGCTATGTTTGGAGATAACTTATCAGTTATTTCTGACACAACAATCGCAGCTACAAGAACTCAAGGTGTTGAAATGAGAGATAAATTCAGAGTAAACTTGGCTGTCGCTCTTCCTGCGGCTGTCATTACTGTTATACTTTTACTTATTTTCGGAAAACCTGAATTTATACCGGAAGCAGAAGTATACAGCTATAATCTTATAAAAGTTATCCCATACATACTTGTTTTGGGACTAGCTATTGCAGGGGTAAATGTCTTTGTTGTTCTTACTTTGGGAATAATGGTTTCTGGAGGTATAGGATTTTATTACGGACAGTTTACTTTGCTTAAATATGCACAGGAAATATATGCAGGATTTACAGGAATGAATGAAATATTTTTATTATCATTACTTACAGGTGGACTTGCAGTATTAGTGAGAGAGGCCGGAGGTGTAGAGTGGCTTATTGAAAAAGTGCAGAAGATTATGGCAGGTAAAAGAAGTGCTCTGATAGGAATAGGTATTCTTGTAGGACTTATAGATGTGGCAGTTGCTAATAATACTGTTGCAATTATAATAGCAGGTCCTATTGCAAAAAAAATAAGCAGTAAGTATCAGGTTGATCCTAGAAAAACGGCAACAGTTCTTGATATATTTTCTTGTATATTCCAAGGAGTAATACCCTACGGGGCACAGATGCTCATTATGCTTGGATTTACACAAGGAGCAGTGAATTTCACAGAGATATTCCCTCTTCTTTGGTATCAAGGATTATTGTTTGTGCTTACAGTATTATCTTTCTTTATCCCTTTTGCAGACCATTATATTAATAAGGTGCCATGGAATTGGGAAAAAGAAAAAATAGATTTAAGTTAAGAATTTTAATAACTTGGTTAGGTTTTGTATATATCACATTGAAAAAAGAAGGAGCAGGAGTGCTCCTTCTTTTGTTATTCTGGTTTGCTTTGTCCATGAGTTTTAACAACTTTGTAAAGACGCCATCTGTCGTGCATCCACATCCATTGTTCAGGATGCTTCATTATAACATCTTCCATAACATTTATAAGTTTTTGTGTAGTTTCGTGGACATTTTCTTTGAAACTTTTATCTTTGTTGTTTACAACTGGAATTTCTTCAAAATGAGCCTCAACAGTATTATCTTTATTGAAAAGACAATATCCTAAAACAAGAGGTCTGTTGTATCTAAGAGCAATTGTAGCTGCTCCTGTAGGGGCAAGAGTTTTCATTCCAAAAAAGTCAATTCTTGTTCCCTTATCTCTGTGGTCTGAAAAAAGTGCTATATTTTTTCCTTTTTCTGCATATTCAAAAAGTTCTCTGCTTGTTTTTTTGCTTTTTTCTAAAAGAATAATATTCAGATGTTTTCTGTTTTCACTTATAAAATTATTAAGATATGGATTTCTTTGTTTTTTAGCTACAGTAACAAAGGGAAATCTTTCTGAAAATTTAAGCATAGCTTCCATATTTCCAAAGTGCATTGTAGCAAAAACAGCAGGTCCTTCAGCACATACTCTTTCAACAAGTTCTATGTTGTGAGCATGAAAGTTTGAATCATTTTTAGTGTATTGTTCAAGCCAAATTGTTCCTAAAAATGCTCTTCCCATAGTTTTGTAAGCTTCCAAAGCAATCCTTTTTCTTTCTTTTTTTGTTTTATCAGGCATTGCATATTGTATATTTGCAAGAGTGGTAATTCTTCTTGATCTTATAAGATAGTATCCTAGAACGGCAACCTTTTCTCCGATTTTAAAACGAATATTTTCAGGAAAAAGAAGAAGTCCGGCTCTGAAGATTCTAAAAATGCCATATTGTATTTTATATGATAAATCTTTCATTTTCTCCCCCGAAATTCTATAAAAAATATCTCATTACAAATTATATCACAAAAATTAAAAAAATGCCTACATTCAAATCAGAAAAAATATGTTATACTTTATTATAGAGAAAAAATACAATAAATATAGATATATATCAGGAGGACATAAATAATGAGAATAGGAATAATAGGTGCAATGTCAGAAGAGGTTCAAGGAATAAAAAAACTGATGACAGATATTGAAGAGGAAAAAATAGGAACTCTTACTTTCTATACAGGAGTTATGCACGATAAAGATATAGTTTTATTAGAAACAGGAATTGGAAAGGTAAATGCTGCAATAGGAGCAACTCTTATGATAGAGGCTTTTGATGTAGAAGAGATAATTTTTACAGGAGTTGCAGGAGGAGTAAACGAAGAACTTGATCTTGGAGATGTAGTTATATCAAGAGATCTTATCCAACATGATTTTGATACATCAGCATTTGGAGATAAGCTTGGAATGATTCCGAGAATGGATAACTCTATTTTTAAAGCTGATGATGAGCTTATAGAACTTGCTGTAAATGCAGGAAAAAAAATAAAAGGTAAAGTTATTGTAGGAAGAGTTTTAAGTGGAGATCAGTTTATTGCTTCTCCTGAAAAAATAGCTTTCTTAAAAAAAGAATTTAATGGAGATTGTACAGAGATGGAAGGGGCAGCTGTAGGTCATGTGTGCCAAGTGTTAGACATTCCTTTTGTAGTTATAAGAACAATGTCTGATAAAGCAAATTCAGATGCTCATACAGATTATGCTACATTTATGAGAATAGCAGCAGATAACTCTGTTACTCTTGTTAATGAAATGCTTTCAAATATGAAATAGGAGATGAAGGGAAAGATGGAAATAGATAAATTACTGGAAGAGCTGTATGGATATTCCATGTTTGGAATAAAACTTGGGCTTGAAAATATACAAAAAATCTGTGATTATTTAGGAAATCCTGAAAGAAAATATAAAGTTATTCATATAACAGGAACAAACGGAAAAGGTTCTACTTCTACAATTACAGAAACAGTTCTTTTAGAAGCTGGTTATAAGGTAGGAAAATATACTTCTCCCCATATTTTAAAATTTAACGAAAGAATAAGAGTTAATGGAGAGGATATAAGCGACAGAGATATCGCTCTTGTATATGAAAAAATAAAAAAAGCTGTAGAAGAATTAAAAATTACTCCTACATTCTTTGAAGTAACAACAGCTATGATGTTTCTATATTTTGCAGAAAAAGAAGTTGATTATGCTGTACTTGAAGTGGGAATGGGAGGAAGATATGATGCTACCAATGTTGCAGAGGGAGATATCTGCATAATTACAAATGTTTCTCTTGACCACACAGAGTATTTGGGAAAAACTCTTTATGAGATAGGGCTTGAAAAAACTGGAATTATAAAAGAAAAAAGTAAGGTTATTGTAGGGGACAGTAATGAAGAATTTTTAAGAGCTGTTCATACTAAAAAAGATAATATAATAAATACAGATGAAAAATACAGAGATGTAAAATATAATCTTGATTTTAAAAATTTTGTAACAGAGATCTCTATAGGTGATGAGAGATATTCTCTTTCTCTTTTTGGAGATTATCAAGTAAAGAATTTTTTATGTGCTTATGAAGCTTTAAAAGTGGTAGGAATCAGTGAAGAGATAATTAAAAGAGCAGTGTCAAAAGTAAAATGGCAGTGCAGATTTGAAATTTTCTCTAAAAATCCTTTAACAATATTGGAGGGAGCTCATAATATTGACGGAATAAGCAATTTGAAAAAAATATTAGTGCATAACTATAAACCTGAAGATATTACAATGGTAGTATCAATTCTGAAAGATAAAAAAATAGAGGAGATGCTGAAAGTATGTGAATCTGTAAGCAGTAATATAATTTTAACATCTCTTTCTGAAAATCCAAGAGGAATATCAGGGGACGAACTTTTAACATATACAGATAGAAGTGAAATTTTTTCAGTAGAAAATGATATGAAAAAAGCTTATGAAAAAGCTGTGGAAAGCGGAAGAAAAATAATTGTTGTATGTGGTTCTTTCTATACTTGTGAAAGATTTAAGAAGGAAATAGCAGAGTTATGAAAATCTTAAAAATATTTTATATTATAGCTGTATTGGGAATTTTGGGATTTTTTGCCTGTAAAGAGTATGAGTTTGCAGGAGAGCTTATAGAGATAAAAAAAGAAAAAATAGAAAAAAAGACAGAATTTAACAGTAGATTAGATGAGAATTACAAGCCTAGAAAAGCAGATTTTTACAAAGAAAAAAAGTAGGAGGATTGTAAATGGAATTTGATGAAAAAACCATAACTCTCAGAACAATAATAGAACATTTCAAGTTGGAAATACTTGCTGACGGAGATTTGGATCAGCTGATTCATAAAAATGATATATATAGAGCTGGATATGAGTTAACAGGATTTTTTTCAAAAGATGTAACAGAGTTGAGAAGTGCTATCCATGTTTTAGGAGCAAAGGAGAGTAATTATCTAGCGAGAATATGTCAAAAAGAAAAAAGAAAAATTCTTGAAAAATATTTTTCATATCCATTTCCAGCCTTAGTTTTAAGTTCAAAAGTGGCAGATCACAAACTTCTTATAGAAGTGGCAAAAGAGAAGAAAAAAGTAGTTTTAAAATGCAGTATGAGAGCTACAAAATTTATAAAAGAACTTAATTTTTATCTTAGAAATGCCCTTGGAAGAGAGGGAATGATAAATAATGAGATTCTTTTGGAAGTATATGGAATAGGAATACTTTTAAGAGGTGAAGAGGATTTAAAACTTGGAGCTGCTGTTGAGCTTTTGGAAAGAGGACATAAATATATTACTGATAACAGACTGGGAATAAAAGAAACTGAAAGTGGGCTTTCTGGAATGAACAGTAAGGCTGAAATTATTCCTGAAAGAGATTATTATCTTGTTATGAAGGGCGGACATGATATAAATGTCAGCAACTATTTTGGTATAAAAGCGACAAGACCAGCTAAAAAAATAAATATGATAATTGAGCTTGAGGTTTGGCAGGATAAAAAATTTTATGACAGACTGGGGCTTGATGAAGTAAGAGAGGATATTTTAGGATATCAAATTCCTAAAATTACTCTTCCAGCAAGAAAAGGAAGAAATCTTGCAGTTATTATAGAAACAGCAGCTATTAACTATAGATTAAAAGCTATGGGAGTAGATTCAGCAAAATATTTTATGGAACAGTCTAAAAAACTTATAATGAAAAATAAAGAAAGAAGGGAACGAGGAGAAATGGTAGGTGAAGATAGTCTTTCAGTAAAAGTATTTGCAATAGAAAACAGATTGGAAATAATTTTGGGTGAGGAGATAGCAGAGGATAGGTTTATTGAAGATACAAGTATCCACAGACCTGCTCTGGCTCTTTCTGGATATTTTGATCTTGATGAAGAAGCTTATGAGAATAAAGGGCTTCAGATATTTACTATTGTTGAACTAAAATATTTAAACAGCCTTGATGAAAAAACAAGAATGGCAAATTTAAGAAAATATTTTAGTTATAAATTCCCGGCAATTGTTGTATGTGGAAAGGTTGAAGTTCCTGATTATATAACAGAACTTGTAAAAGAGAGTGGAAAAGTTTTGTTAAAATCAGAAGAAAATGTGCCTTCTTCAATAATTGCAAAATTAAATACATATCTTGAGCAACATTTTGCTCCTTCTGTGTCCCTTCATGGAGTGTTCCTTGAAATGTATGGATTTGGAGTGCTTCTTATTGGAAAGAGTGGTATTGGAAAAAGTGAAACAGCTCTTGAACTAATTCACAGAGGACACAGACTTGTGGCAGATGATATGGTAAAAATTAAGAAGCGTCCTAATGGAGATCTTGTAGGAACAGCGGCGAAACTGCCATATTTTATGGAAATAAGAGGACTTGGAATCATAGATATAAAAACTCTTTACGGACTTGGAGCTGTAAGAATCAGAAAAAGACTTGATGCTATAATAGAGATAAAAGAACAGGATAATGATAATTATCTGACTGCTGTAAATTATATGAGCAGTAAAACAGTTATTCTTGATAAAGAGATATATAAATCAGAACTTTATATGTCTTCAGGAAGAAATGCGGCTGCTATGGTTGAGATAGTTATGATGAATCTTATGGCACAAAGATTGGGGCATAAATCAGAACTTATATATGCAGACAGAATACAAAAACTTACAGAGCAGGAAAAGAGAGAACTATTCTCTGATGAGATATAGAGAAAAATATAAATTTTCTGAAAAGCTTGAAAAAAAAGAGAAATAATATTAAAATTTTAATAAATAAATTAAGGAGGAGTTTTTATGGATTACGATATAGTATTTTTTAAGCCTACGAGATTTGAAGATTGTATGAAGTGTATAGAATATATAAAAAAAGATAAAATAGTTCATGTTAATTTGTTTGGATTAGAGCCTGATGTACAACAGAGAATACTTGATTTTTTAAGTGGAGCTATATTTATTCAAGAGGGAAAAATAATAAATCCTGGAGAGAAAGTGTTCTGTACTATTCCTAAAACAAAAGAATATTATATGGATTATGTGGATAAATCAAAAGTAAGTCAAAGATATGATGAAGAGGAAGAGATAATCCCAATCTATAAATAAAAATATTTACTAAAATAAAAAATAAAATTCTCGATATTAAAAATTGTTTCGTGATAATATAGAAACTATTTTTCTTAGAGAATTTTATTTTTTTATTTTATATAATTTAAAATATTTTAAAATTTATTTTTTGTAATTTTATATTGATTTGTAAAGCCTCGTTTCACTTTTGTGAAAATATTTTTAAAAATTTTA
>DXWL01000040.1 GCA_019416865.1 Fusobacterium sp. | reverse complement strand
CTTCAGCTGGAACTATCTCTTCATTTAATATACTTAAAATTTTATCAATCATTTTTCACCTCTTAATTTTTATAAAATTACAATAATAGCTTTCTATGATAACAAAATCATAGAAAGCTATTATTAACTATATAATATTATTTCTTCCTATTTTTTTCTGAAAAAAGATATTTGACATGTAGGTTTTCCATCAGCTATAGTATCTCTTAATTCAAAATCAAGTCCCATTCCTTCTGCAATGTGTCTATCTCCTTCCATTGCTATATCACATAATAAAGAGCAAGTTTCATCGTCAATTCCTAAATCTTGCCATGCTTTTAATAGAGGACAATGATGGAATTCCATATCTAATCTTTCTTCTGTACAATTTTTAAATTCTATTTCAAAACATCCTCTTGTAGTTTCACTTAAGAATATATCAGCAAATTCTTTACAATTTACTTCACCTGGAGTACATTTTGCTTTAAAAGTATGTCCATCTCTTAATCCTGTTTTAGCTATTGCTTTTCTTGCAAATTCTTCAGCTTCTTTTTCTTTACCAGCTGCTTTAGCTTCTAAATAAGTTAATGCCATCCAAGTAGAACGATGTCCTATTGCACCTCTTACAGCATTTACCATTTCATTATCCTTGATTGTAATGTTATTAGTTATTTTTGACATAATAATACCCCCTAGTTTTATTTTTAGTTTTTATTTTAATATTTTTTATTTATTTAATTTATCATATGCAAATGTAGGATTTAATGTCATACTTCTTCCACCTGCTACCTCAATAGTTGTTGCTGTCATATAACTAGCTGCCTTACTTGCTAAAAATACTATTGGTCTTGCTATTTCTTCTGGTTCAGCCATTCTTCTAAGTAATGTAGCATTTGCATTTTTATCTAATTCCTCTTGTGAAATTTTACTTTTAGTTAACGGAGTTATTGTAAAACCTGGCATTATACATACAACTCTCACTCCATCTGCACAGTATTCTCCAGCAAAAGTATTTGTTAAATTATTTATCGCTGATTTTAAAGGTCCATAAAGAGTACTTCTACCAGCAGATGAACAACGAGCAGCCAATGAACTTACATTTACAATTACTCCACTTTTATTTTTCTTCATATAACGATAAGCTGCTTGCGAACCAAATATAACTGATTTAAAACATACACCTGTCATAAAATCTATTTCTTCATCATCATATTCTTCACCCTTTTTATACCCAACAGAACCTACATTATTTACCCAACAATCAATGCTTCCAAATTTTTTATAAACATTTTCTGCAAACTTATAAACTTTTTCACTATCAGACATATCTAGTCTTTCGCTATATATACTTCCTAATTTTTCTAATTCAGCTGCTACTTCTTCTAATTCATCATCTAGTGAACAAATAGCAAGTTTTGCTCCTTCTTCTAAAAATGCTTTTGCTGTTGCAAGTCCAATCCCTCTGCTTCCACCTGTTACAACTACAACTTTATCTTTTAGACCTAAATCCATTTTTACCTCCTTTTTTAACTTTAAATCTATTTAAAGAAAATTGCTAATACAAATCCAGCTATAAATACAGAACCTGAAGTTGCACTTACAAACCCAGCCACTAAAGTTTTTGGTAAAATATAGTCTTCAACCACTTTTCTTTCTTCTTCATTATCTGATATAACTTTAGCTGCTTCAACACTCAATACATAACTTGCTGGAAATCCTCCTGCTAAAGATCCCAAACCTATTGCAAAAGACATTGGAACACTCCAACCTAAAAATTTACCAACAGGAATGGAAACTAGAGCTATTCCTATCGTTGATAGGACAATTAAAATAGCAAAATCTTTTAATAACATAATAACTGTATGTGGAGTTATTGAATTAAGTTGTGAGAATACAAACATCATGATAATTGTATAAATAAATCCCATACTTCTTGATTTAACTAATATTTGTGGCTCAATAAATCCAACTGCCGCTGCAAATACCCCTAAAACAAGTGCCCATACAAATTTTGAAACATATCCCATTGAAAGCATATCTAAGTATCCTGAAAGAACTACTAATACAACAATTGTGAATAAGTTTGTAAAATCACTTTGATATTTTTCAGGTATTTTAGGAAATAAATCCCATTGATAACTTTTAGCTGATTTTTTTGTAGCTGTTTCTTTTTCAGCTTCTGCTTTCAACTCTCCAGCTCTATATTTTTTTATAATATTTTTTCCTTCTAATTTTAAGCAAATACTTGTTAAAGGATATCCAACAAATCCCTGTAACACATATACTGCCATAGCTAAAATAAATAGATGTTGATTATCTCCAGCTGCTCCCTGCATCATCAATGCTGCTACAAATCCACCTGTTAGAGGAGGAGCTGCAATTGCTGCTGTTTCTTTTCCTAGTATTAAAGCTCCAACTGTTAATACAACTATTAAAATTCCCAACATTCCAGCTAAAGTAACTAAAACCGTTTTCCATTGATCTATTAACTCTTGAATATCTAACATTGTTCCTAAATGAACAACCATCATCATTACGAAAAATGTTGGTAAATTTTTAGCCACCCCACCTATTTGTAATATGTCTTTTGGAAAAAATGTCCAAAATCCTATAACAAATAAAACAGCACTTATAAACATGGAAGGTACAAAAGCTTTTGTTCTAGTTGAAATAGTTTCACCTATTATCAAACAAATAAGCATTAATAAGAATGCTGATTCTGTTGTAAGTTTATCTTTTCCAATGAAAACTTCATATACCTCAAAATAAAAAATTGATAACATTGCAATTAATAAACAAATCCACCCTATTAATTTTGATTTCTGTTTTTCCATTTTAATTTTTGTTAAATATTATCAAATATTTAACAACACCCCCCTTTGTATAGTATTATGTTGATACTATCTTATAAAGCAAAAACAATGCCACTTTTAAAAATATTGCCAAACAAGTTTCAATACATATATTCTATTTATGTATTTTTATCAAAAATAATAATTCTCTTATAGAAACACATAAAAAACAGCTAAATTTGTATTATTATTTCTAAGAATTTTTTTCTCATAAATAAGAAAAAAATTATTTTACGTTTTTTTTACAAACAAAATGACTTTAAACTTGAAAAAATAAGAAAAAAAAGTACAATATATAAAGTAAAATGTATGGAGAGGTGAAATAAATGGATAACATTATGCAAAATCAAAATTTTATCCAAGATTACGCCAAAGCTATTTCCGCTATTTTAGATGTTGATGTTACTATAGTTGATAAAAATATGATTAGAGTTGCAGGAACAGGAATATATTCTAAAGATTTAGGAAAAAAGATTTCTCATGATTCTTTTTTTGAAAAAATCATGAGTACAAGAAAATTTGGTGTTATAAAAGATGTAAAAAAAGAGTTTCATTGTAGTAAATGTAAAAAATTTTTATCATGTAAAGAACTTGCAAACTTAGGATATCCTATTTTTTTAAAAGAAAAAATTATTGGTGTCATTGGTATTATTGCCTTTACAGAAGAACAAAGAGAACAACTACTTTTCAAAACAAAAAAACTTGAAGAATTTTTAAAATACATGAGTTTATTGCTTGAAAGTAAGCTATTAATGTTACTATCAAATTATGATTTAGAACAACAAATAAAAAATGTAATTGATAATGAAAAAGAAATGATTAAAAATTGTAAATTCATAGGTCAAACTAAAGAAATTAAAAATATATTAAAACTTGCTGATAAATTAGCTTTATCAAACTCTACAATTATGATTCGTGGAGAAAGTGAAACAGGAAAAGATGTTTTAGCAAAATATATACACTCTAAAAGTAATAGAAAAGATAAATTAATGATTTCTATTAACTGTGCTGCTATTCCAGAAAACTTAGTTGAAAGTGAGCTTTTTGGATATGAAGAAGGAGCTTTTACTGGTGCAAAAAAGTATGGTCATAAAGGAAAATTTGAATTAGCTCAAGGAAGTACTCTGTTTTTAGATGAAATTGGAGATATGCCTCTTGCTACACAAGCTAAACTTTTAAGAGTTTTACAAGAGTATAAAATAGAAAAAATTGGAGGAAAAGAATCAATTCCCATTGATGTAAGAATAATTTGTGCAACCAATAAAAATCTTGAAAAAATGGTACAAGAAGGAAAGTTTAGAGAAGATTTATATTATAGATTAAATGTTATTCCTTTTAATATTCTTCCTCTTAGAGAAAGAAAAGAGGATATTCCATTATTCATAAACTATTTTATTCAATACTATAATCTTAAATTAAAAAAACATATAAAAGGAATTACAAAAGAAGCTGAAAATGTTCTTTTTAATTATGAATGGCCAGGTAATGTTAGAGAAATTAAAAATGTTATAGAATATTTAGAAAATATTATTGATGGAGATTATATTGATATTTCTCATATTCCATTACATTTCTATAATAAAAAAACATCAAATACTTTGACAAATAAAACACTTAATGAAATTATGAGAGATTATGAAAAATTAGTTTTAGCAAAATTATTAAAAAATGTTTCTAGCTTATCTGAAAAAGATAATCTTGCTAAATCATTAGGTATCAGCAGAGCAACACTTTATCGAAAATTATCTGAATATAATTTATAAAGGAAACAGCAGAGAGGGGGGCTCTCTGCTGTTTTTTTGGGAGTTTGTAAAATTTTATTTGGTTTTAGGATTATTTTTTTATGAAATTAAGAACTTCATCTTTAGGAAGTAGACCAACAGTTTTATCCGCCACTTCTCCACCTTTGAATAAAATCATTGTTGGAATTGACATAATTCTAAACTGTGAAGCTAATTCAGGTTGTTCGTCTACATTTACCTTTACTATTTTTACTGTTGATACTTCTGAAGATATCTCTTCAAGAACTGGTCCCAATGCTCTGCATGGTCCGCACCAAGTTGCCCAGAAGTCAACTAATACAGGTACATCTGACTTTAAAACCTCTTGTTCAAAATTATCTTTTGTTATGTGTAGAATTGCCATTTTCCATTCCTCCTTAGAATTGCCTTAATCATCTTTACAAATTAATTATATTATATTTTTTAAATTTTGTATGTGATAAAGTCACATATAAAATAAATTTTTTGTATTGCTTTAAAATTTTACTTTTGGAGCTGAAACTGCCCCTTCATCTGCTGTAAAAAGTTTTTCCTCTGTAAAACGGAATATTCCTGCAAATATACTTCCCGGCAGCATTTTTATTGCTTGGTTATATGCTGTTACTGTATCGTTATAAAATTGACGGGAATATCCTATTTTATCCTCAATATCCTTAAGCTGTTTTTGAAGCTCTAAGAAATTAGCATCTGCTTTCAAATTAGGATAACTTTCAGATACAGCCATAAGTCTTCCTAAAAGTCCGCTTATCTCTCCGTTCATCCTTATTTTTTCATTAGGATTTTCTATTGACATATAACGATTTCTGGCAGAAATTACTGCATCTAATGTATCTTTTTCATGTACGGCATATCCTTTTACAGTTTCCACAAGATTAGGAATCAAATCCATTCTTTTTTGCAGCTGTACATCTATTTGACTCCATGAGTTTTTCACTCTTTCATGTAAGGTAACAAATCTGTTTTGATAAATAATAGTTATTACGATTATCAAAACAATAAAAACAATCAAACCTATAACTCCTATCATAGTTACTCCTTTCTGATAAAGTCTGATTAAATTTCATCTTTTAATTCCATCACCAAATCATATTTACAAGGATATTCTTTTCTTCCCTTTTGAGTAAATCCCAAATGTTTGTAAAAATTTATTACTTTCTCGTTTGCAGAGCTGTCCTCTGTTTGAACTTTAAAAACTACCTTTCCTTTAAGAGTGATAAAATTTTTTGTATTTTTTAAAACATACTCTATCATCTGTTTTCCAAGTCCAAAACTTTGATATTTTTCAGAAACTGCTATTTCATTTATATATAAACAGTTTTCTGGATAAAGATTATTATCCTCTTTCTCTCTTTCATAAGAAATGAGAACACCAACAGGTATATTATTTTTAAAAATAATAATACTATGTTCCCATTTATTATAAAGTATCCTTTCTCCCTTTTTTTCTGCTGTAATATCTTCTTCTTTATAGTTTGAATTTGGAATCAAATTTAAAAGAACAAGTATCTCTTTTTTATATTTCTCAGCTGTAGTTTTATCCAAAGCACAGACAGAAAAGCCTTTATAATCTTCTAACACTCTCATTTCTATCTCTTTTTTATTACGCAAGTTTTGCAAGAAATTTTTCTACATTTATTATAAATCTTTCGTGTGTTCCTTCTCCTACAACAGTTCCGTTGTGAGTTACTTTAACATCAAAAACAAGTTTTCTTCCGTCAACTTTCACAAGAGTTGATTCACACACAACTTCATCTCCAACTTTGTTTGCTTTATTGTGTTTTATATTAACTGATATTCCTACAGTTGATTCTCCTTCATTAAGTTCAGGCTGAACTAATTCAAAAGATGTTTTTTCCATAAGAGCTATCATCATAGGTGTTCCGTATACTTCCAAAGTTCCTGAAGCAACTCTTGCCGCTGTTTCCTCTGCAGTTACTGTTTTTGTGTAAGATAATTTCATTCCTTCTTTTAACATAATTGTGTGTCCTCCTGTTTTGGTATTTTGTATTTTTCTGTATATTTATATTATTTCATTTATTAATAAAATAGTAAAGGAAAAAATAATATTTTAGTATCAAAAAAGAGGCTGTCTATTTTATAACAACCTCTTTTATGTTTTAATTATCTGTTAATTTTTATTCTCGATTTTATTGAGTATTTGAAATTCTTTAAATAAAATTATAAACCATATTTTTTTATAATTTTATTTTTATATATCTCTGCTTGAGTTCCGTAGATTATCTGTACTCCTTTACCTGAACGAATTACACCCTGAGCTTTAAGTTCTTTCCATCTGCTGTCATCTGCAACTTTTTCTTCATCTTTTACAGTAACTCTAAGTCTTGTAATACAAGCATCTATCCCTTCTATATTTTCAACTCCTCCTAAAGCTTTCACTATTTCATCAAGAAATTCATCATTATTTGCTTTAGCATTATAATCTTTTCTTGTATATAATTTTGCTTCAGCATCTTTTCTTCCAGGAGTCATATAATTAAATTTTTCTATCATAAATTTAAATATAAAATAATAAATTATTGAGTAGAAAGGTCCTAAAATAAGTATCCATTGATATGATGTTTTTGCCATTCCTTGAAGAAGACCAAAGAAAGTAAAATCAATAATTCCTCTTGAGAATGTTATACCAACAGCAACATTTAAAAAATGCATAAGTCCGTATGCTATTCCTTCTAATAAAGCATGAATTGCATATAATGGCGGAGCTACAAATAAAAATGTAAATTCTATAGGCTCTGTTATTCCTGTTAAGAATGATGTAAGAGCTGCTGATACTAAAATTCCTTTAACTTTTGCTTTGTTATCTGCGTCTGCACATCTGTACATTGCCAATGCTGCTGCAGGAAGTCCAAATATCATTGGAAGGAATCCACCTGTCATTGTTCTTGTTGCGTCAGCTGAATAATGAAGTGTTGTTGGGTCAGCAAGTTGAGCAAAGAATATTTTCTGTCCTCCTGCTATAAGTTTTCCTGCTACTTCCATTGTTCCTCCCAATTCTGTATACCAGAACAGAGGATAAACAGCATGGTGAAGTCCAAATACATTTAAAAGTCTTCCTGTTAAACCATACAAGAATGTTCCTACTGGTCCCATTGCTGTGAAAGCTTCTCCAGCTTTTACAACTCCTCCGAAAACTGTCGGCCATATAAATGGAACTATTACTCCTAAAGGTATAAAGAAAAGCATTGTCAATACAGGTACAAGTCTGTTTCCGCTAAAGAATGCCAAATAATCAGGAAGAGTTTTTTCAGAAAATTTATTTGTAATGAAGGCTGATAAACATCCACAAATAATTCCTCCTAAAACTCCTGTTTGTAATGTAAATATTCCAAGTTCTTTAGTATATAAAGCTGCTTTACCAACTGCTGCTTCATAAGTCATTCCATTTTCCATAAGTGCTTGAACTGTTGTTGTATCTGCAGTTTGTCCCATGAATCCCAATATAGTTCCTATTACTGTATGAAAAAGTAAAAATCCAAGCAATGCTGACAGTGCTGCTGTTTCTTTATTTTTATTAGCAAGTCCTATTGCTACTCCAACAGCAAAAATTACTGATAAATTTCCAAAGATAAATGCTCCTGCATTTAATAAAAGTGTTAAAATTTGATTTAATAAAGTTCCAGGAGCTAAAAATGTTAAATTATAAGTTTCTATTATAGCTCTGCTGGTAAATGCTCCTCCAACTCCAAGAAGAATCCCTGCCATTGGAAGAACTGCTATAGGCAGCATAAAAGCTCTACCTACTCTCTGCAACAATGAAAATCCTTTTGTCATAAAATATACCCCCTTTTTAAGTTTATCTTTTATGTATAGAGTATACTTTGAGTATTTCATAATGTCAATATGCTGAATTTGAAACCATTTTCTTTATTTGAACTTTTCAATTTTTGTTTCATATGAAACATTACTATTTCAGTACATATTTTAATTTTTCTTTTATTTTATTGATGAAAATTATAATTTTTTATATAATGTTTCCAAGGAAACTATCATTTTTTGAAAAGAGGAAGAAAAATGCCAAAAAAAGTTGTAACAAAATTTTTTAATTTGGTTGAAGACAGTGAAGAGTTTTATAAAGATTTTTTAATTCAGCATTCTGAAAATACATATATTCCTGAAATTTATCTAGCCATAAAAGAATTTATCTATCTTTATGAAAAATGTAATGAATTTACAGATATTTCATTGCCATATGATCTTTCATCTACAGACTATAACTTTATCTACAATATAGGAATTAATAATATAATTAATATAACATCTTTGGCAAAAGCAGTAAAATCAACTAAAGGATACACAAGCAAAGTTGTAAAAAAATTAATTAATTTAAAATATGTAAATTCTTTTCAAACAGATTCAAATAAAAAAGAAATATTTCTTTCACTTTCAAAATCAGGAAATAAAATATATTCTGAAATTTATCATCATCTTTTAAACAGACACAATGAATTCGAAATTTTCTTAAAAGAAAATTTTTCCGACGAGGAACTTAAAAGTATTTTTAAATTTTTTATTGAAATAAATAAATTTAAAAATAAAAAATTAATTTCAAAGAATTTATAAGAAATTTTTTCAAAATAAAATCAGAGGCTGTTGTATTAAAATTTACAACAGCCCCTCTTTTTTAATTATTTATTAATTTTTATTTTGGCTTCTTCTACAACATATTTTAAGAAGTCATCAAGTTTCATTGAAATTTGTTCTGTTGAACCAAATCTTCTGATATTAACTTCTCTGTTTTCTGCTTCGTTTTTACCTATGATAAGCTGCATAGGAATTTTATATTTTCCATTAGCTTCTCTGATTTTGTATCCGATTGATTCTGCTCTGTCATCAAGTTCAACTCTTAAATCCATATTTTCTAAAGTTTCTTTTAATTCTTTAGCATAAGGAACTACATCTTCGTTGATTGTTAAAATCTTAACTTGTGTAGGAGCTAACCACATAGGGAATGCACCTGCATAGTGTTCTATTAAGATTCCAATAAATCTTTCAATAGATCCATAAACAACTCTGTGAACCATTACTGGTCTATGTTTTTCTCCATCTTCACCTATATAGTTTATATCAAATCTTTCAGGTAGGTTGAAGTCTAGTTGGATTGTTCCACACTGCCAAGTTCTTCCTATAGCATCTTTAATTTTGAAATCTAACTTAGGACCATAGAATGCTCCATCTCCTGGGTTTATTTTATAATCTCTTCCCATTTTCTTTAAAGCACCTTCAAGAGCTGCCTCTGCTCTATCCCAAATTTCTTGGCTTCCGATAGCTTTTTCTGGTTTAGTTGAAAGTTCTATGCTGTAATCAAATCCGAAAATTCCTTTATAGAATTTATCTATAAGTTCTGTAACTCCTATAATTTCAGATTCTATTTGTTCAGGAGTCATAAATATATGAGCATCATCTTGAGTGAATGCTCTCACTCTCATAAGTCCGTGAAGTGCTCCTGAGAATTCATGTCTGTGAACATGTCCAAGTTCTCCTACTCTTTCTGGAAGATCTTTATAAGAGTGGATTTTGTTTTTATAGTTTAATATTCCACCTGGGCAGTTCATAGGTTTTATAGCAAAATCTGTTTCATCAATTGAAGTAGTATACATATTTTCTCTGTAGTTAAACCAGTGTCCTGAAGTTTCCCAAAGTTCTCTGTTTAATATTGTAGGAGTTTGAATTTCAACATATCCTGCTTTTCTGTGTTCTTTTCTCCATAAATCAATAAGAGTGTTTTTAAGAACCATTCCTTTTGGCATGAAGAATGGGAATCCTGGTCCATATTCACTTACAAAGAATAGTTCAAGTTCTTTTCCAAGTCTTCTGTGATCTCTTTTTTCAGCTTCTTCTAAGAATTTTAAGTAATCTTTTAATCTCTTATCATCAGAGAAAGCAAGTCCGTAAATTCTTTGAAGCATTTTATTGTTAGAGTCCCCTCTCCAATAAGCTCCAGCAACTGATTTAAGTTTGAATGCTTTTATATATGATGTTGCAGGAACATGAGGTCCTCTGCAAAGATCCATGAAATCTCCTTGTTTATAGAAAGAAAGCATTTCTCCTTGAGCAATTTCTTTTATTATCTCTACTTTATAGATTTCTCCAAGAGCTTCAAAATGTTTTATTGCATCCTCTCTTGACATTTCAAGTCTTTCTATTTTTATATCTTCTTTAGCTATTTTTTTCATTTCTGCTTCAATTTTTTCAAGATCTTCTGAAGAGAATTGTTCTTCTGAATCAAAATCATAGTAGAACCCATTTTCAATAGCAGGTCCTATTGTAACCTTTGTTCCAGGGAATAATCTTACAACAGCCTGAGCCATTAAGTGAGCTGCTGAGTGTCTTATTATGTGTTCTCCCTCTTCTGAATCAGCAGTTATAAATTCTACTTTTGCATCTCTATCTAATACATAAGACATATCCTTTAATTCATCATCTACTTTTGCTGCAACTGATTTTTTTGCAAGTGAGTTGCTTATACTTTTAGCAATCACAAACATATTTTCAGCATTTTCAAATTCTTTTATGCTTCCATCATTTAACTGTACTTTCATATATATCCTCTCCTTATTATTCTAAACTTCTTAATTTATATTTTAATCTTTTCCCAGTTCATCTTCAATTTTTAAACCTGAGAATACATGAATATCAGGTTTTGCTTTTGAATCAGGTTTGCTGTCCCCTTTTGCTCCAACAGCAAATAATCTTTTATCTGGGAATGTAAGCAATGTAAATTGCAGTGCTGTTTTCCATTCATAATCACGGGTAGCGATACTATATTCTCTCACATAAGCTAAAGACCATTCATAATATCCCATCTCTTTTCCAATTTCTACTCCAGCTTCGTCAAAGAATCTTCTTCCGCTTCCATCCCCATAAGTTCCGTCTATATTATCATAGAACTGTACGTATGATTTTAATCTCCATCCTTCACTTGGTCTTCCAATTTTAGCATGGAAACTAAATTCATGTTCTCTCTCTGTAACTTTCCAGTTATCTTTGTTGGTTCCGTCAGCCTCTTGAGTATAAGTATATCCAAGTCCTATTCTGTTTTGTGAATAGAATACTGCTGTTTCTATTTTAGAAAGAGAGTCCCAATATCCTTCCTGCTCTCTCATATCATCTTTGCTTTCAAGAGTTAGTCTTATATCAAAACTTCTTCTATAATCTCCAAAGTTTACTCTGTTGTTCATTACACTGTTAAGGTTGAATCCAAGAGAGTTTCTGTTTTCAAGAATACTTCTGATATTACTTATATCTTGTGCAGTAAGTTCTCCAGCTTCCTTTCCATATTCCCTCTCTGCATATTTTGCAAGTTCTTCCTCTGATAATCTCTTATCTTTGAATCCATATCTAAGAGTTATTACATTTGAGTTATAATTTGTATGAAAATCTCCCGTGTAAGCATTATATGGTTTATAATTTCCTTGATAATCTTCATATTTTACAGAGTAAGAGTGTTCTATCTCTCCGCCGTTAATATATGTAACAGCATAAGTTCTGTTATCTATATCAAGAACATCATATATTCCAACATTTGCTTTATCTTTACCTTGAGTATATTCAAAATTTAATCTGTTCTCTCCAAAAGTATAAGTGTATCCAAATACATTTTCTCTTATCTCTTCAGAAAGTCCTTTTGCTGTTTCATTTGTAAATAAATCATTTTTATAATATTCATCTTTAAAATCTATACTTTGATTTTTATAATAAAACTCATGATTTCCAGAATAGATATTAAATCCATAATCTTTTGTTCCCAAATCATTGTTATATTTGTTTCCAAAAGTTCCATCATAGTCATCTGAATATCTTTCATCACTGTTATAATATGCAGATAAAGCCTTATCTCCATCAATCAAGAAATCCACTTTATTTTTGAAAATTTCTCCTGATTTTTCATCATTTTCAGGTCTTTCTTTTAAAGTGTACTCTCCTGTATAAACAGTTTCAGTATTTCCAAATTCAAAATTTACAGTATCTCCATAGGTATATCTGTTGTTTTTATTAATAAGTCTTCCAAATTCTTGCTTAGAATTTCCATCATATTTATAGTCTTCATAGAAAAATCTAAATTCATTTTTAAGACCTAAATCTGCCCATCTATCTGCATTTCCAGAGTTATCAAGAAGTGTAATTCTATGATTTAATCCAGCTTGATATCTTGTTGTCTTATCGTTATCTTCTGTAGCAACACCATTATTTATTCCTGATTTATATTTATCCTGTCTGATATTTCCAAAAATATCAATCTCTCCAAGATATCCTAAATCGATATTATTTTTATTTAATCCAAATTCATAGAAATCAGATTCGTTTTTAAACTCTCTGCTTCCAAAGGCGGAATTCATTCCCTCTCTGGTATGAACTGTTTCCTCTCTTCTACCACCTGCAAAAGTAAAGTTTACAAGTCCCGTATACAGATCTACAAAGGCTCTTTGTTCCTCTATTTTTTCATAGGTGATATTTTCAAATCTGTTATACTGACTCCATCTGCTCTTTTCTCCAAAAATATTTTTTCTCATTGGGTCATTTTCCAAGTTCAGCTCTTTTTCAGAGAAAGTATAATCGTATCCTGTTTTGAAAGATATATTATCCGTCAGTTTATATTCACCAAAAGCTGCTCCAAAATTACGACTGTCATATATATCATACATCGCCACTGTCCATGGAACATAATCTGCTGTCAGTCCGTATTTATCTGTTGTTTTCAGTTTACTTAAATCAGGGTTTCTTTCCCATGAATTAAGTTTTCTGTATAAATCGCCGTTTTTCTCATCATATTTTAATGAGATTTTACGATTTTTATCTTCAAAACCAAATCCAAAATCTTCTGCTCTTGACTGCAGATCATTAGGGTTTGATCCAGGATCCATATCATACAGATAGTTATAATATCCGCTTATTTTATAGTCTTCATTATCTTTTGTAACAGATATATTTGAGAATAAATCATTATCAACCTGTGAATCATATCCCAAATCATCTATTTGATCATTTACTATATATTGATATCCCTTTTTGTCATCAGTAAGTTTTACCTTAGCATCTATAGTGATATCTTTTCTCTCACCAAGTCCCGTCAATGAAGTATCCAAAGTATAGAAATTAGAATGATCTCCCATACTTGGAATCTCTCCCAAACCACCTTTTCCATTATGGAATCTTCCTTGAGCATCGTAATCTTCAATGATATCTTTTAAAGTATCATTCATATTATATGTCAAACTTTGTAATCCAAAGTCAAAATGCCCATAGTCCCCTTCATATTTGTGGGTATATTCTATATCCCATCTGTCATCATGGCTTGGTTCATATCTTCCAGTTTCTGAATTTATTTTATTTTTATCTTTTTTATATAAAAGAAGGTCTGTTATATTTAATCTTGATTCTCCATATTCTCCAGTGTCGTACCAATTTTCCCATCTTCCTGCAAGAAGTCCTATCTGATCTCCAAACTTAGGAGCAAAACCTCCTCTGTATTTTCCATTCATTCCTTCATAAAGAACCCCTGTGGAAATTGTCCAACCATAGTCCTCTTCATCTCCCCAAACTGGGAATAAAGGAACTTCAGATCCTTGTCTTATATTAAATCTATACCATGGCAATGTGAAAGGCATCACATCAAAATCTTGAATAAACAAGTCTGAACCAGTAAAAGTTACTTGTTTGTCCGGCTCTATTTTTATCTTTTTACTTCTTATATAATATCCAAGATCCGTCAGATCTCTGTTAGTATTTACTTTTGGATCTGTTGTAAACCAAGCATTTTTTAAAAGAACAACTCCATTATCAAATTTTGCTCTTTCTCCTCCAAAATATACTCTGTCATTTGGAGCCTCTGCACCTGTTACTTTTCCAACTTCCATATATCCAAAAGTTGTATCAAAAACAGCTTTCGTTCCGTCAAGAAGTGCTACACCATTTTGAGATTCTATTCTTATATCTCCCGTTGGCTGATAAGAATCAAGAGTAAAATCTCCGTCTATGTACATTCTATTTGCAGCCGTATCTCTTCTGATGTCAAAAACTTTGAATCTGTTCGGCCCATAAACTATATCTATACCATTGGTTGAGGTTACAGTTTCATTATCTAAACTTATTTCTATTTCTGTTTCTTTGCTTTTATTATCTGAAACTTTTTCTATTATTTTTTCTTCAGACAATGCCTTCATGCCAATAAGCATAAGTGCCAAAAGCAGATACATTTTTTTCTTCATACAGATACCCCTCAGTTTTAATGTAATCACGCACATATTTCCTTCGATTATACCATATATTTATATATTTTTATAGGGTTTCAATATTTTATTTTTACAAAAAATATTAAAAAACCGTTCTTTAAAGAACGGTTTCACAACTTCCTCTCAGGAAGATTTTCTTCATTGGAGGCGACGACCAGATTCGAACTGGTGGTGGAGATTTTGCAGACCTCTGCCTTACCACTTGGCGACATCGCCCTCCTCAAACAAATTGTCTGGTGCTCAGAGGCGGAATCGAACCACCGACACGGGGATTTTCAGTCCCCTGCTCTACCGACTGAGCTATCTGAGCATCTATTATGGCGGGAGCGACGAGAGTCGAACTCGCGACCTCCTGCGTGACAGGCAGGCGCT
>DXWL01000004.1 GCA_019416865.1 Fusobacterium sp. | reverse complement strand
ATTATAAACTGCTGATTTAATAGAATTTTTATTTCGTTCTAAAAAGTGATATAATTAAATTCAAAGGAGGTATCTATGAAAGATTATCTTACAGCTCTTGAAAAATATAATTCTGATATAAGAAAAATATTTTCAAAGAATTTAAAACATAATTTAAAAATTATATATAAATTTGTAAATGAAAGCAGAGAAAAGGAAAGAAATATATACCTTGTTGGAGGTATAGTAAGGGATATTTTTTTAGGGAAAAGTACCAAAGATATTGATATTGTTCTGCAGGGAGATTCTAAGGATTTTGCTCTTGCTCTTCTTCCAAAACTTAAACCAGTAAAACACAGATATAATGAAAGATTTTTAACATATAATATTTTTACAAATTCAGGAACAAATATAGATATTGCAGCTGTTCGTGAAGAAACTTATTCTCACCCAGGAGCTCTTCCTACTATTGTTCCCAGCAATTTAGAAAAAGATTGTATCAGAAGAGATTTTACAATTAATTCCATGTATATCTCTTTTGATGAAAAAGCAAAACTTTATGATCCTTTAAATGGAATGGAAGATTTAAAAAATAAAAGGATAAAAATTATTCACGATAAAAGTTTTGAAGATGATCCTACAAGAATTTTCCGTGCAATAAAATTTGCTTCAAGATATAATTTTACATTAGAGGAGAAAACAGAATATCTTTTAAAAAAAGCTGTAGATAATAATTTTCTAAATACAATTTCAAGCATGAGATTAAAAAATGAAATCTATACTCTTTTTGCTGAAAAGAATCTAAGAGAGGTATTAAATAATTTTAAAAAATATAATATCTTTAATTTTTTAAATATTCCCATTCCCTCTGATGAAAAAATAGAAGAGCTTATAAAAATTGTTCACAGCTCAAATTTTTGTACAGCAAAAGAAAGATTTCAACTTTCCAGAGGAACTTTTATTATTTTTTATTTGATTAAAGATTTGTCTTATGAAGAAAAACTTAATGCTCTTAAATTTTTTGAATTTCCTGAAAAAACTCTTAAAAATTTTATTTTTACTGATGAAGAGAGAATAAATATTATAGATAAACTTTCTGTAAATAAAAAAAATTCAGAAATTTATAAGATACTAAGTCCTCTTTCTCCTTTTAAAATTCTCTATCTGTATTTTACAGAAAAGAAAAACAGGCATAAATTAAAAATCTGCCTGTTTGAATTAATTGATAAAAATGCTATAATATCTGGTAGTGATTTGCTTGAACTTGGATTTTCTAAAGATGCTTCTATGAGAGAACATTTGGAACATTGCTTTGCAATACAGCTTGATATGGAAAATCCAAATAAGGAAAAAATTATAGAAAAATTTATTGAAGAATTAAAATAATTAGGAGGTGTCCATGAATAAAACTGCAACTATTCTTGCTGCTCTGCTTATAACTTTACCCGTTTTTTCTCAAGAAGAACACAGGGACAGCCTCACTCCAAAATATAAAGAGGATATAGAAATAATAAAACTTGAAGAGCAGATGGAAGTTCTTCAGGAAAAATTATCAAATCTAAAAAGAGAAAAAGAGAAAAAAGCAAGAGCTGATTATTCAAGAAAAAAAGTTGCTCTTGTTTTGAGTGGAGGGGGAGCAAAAGGTTTTGCTCACATTGGAGTTCTTCGTGAACTTGAAAAAAATAATATTAAAATTGATTGTATTGTGGGAAATAGTATTGGTGCTGTCATAGGAGCACTTTATTCTGTAGGCTATTCTCCAGATGAAATAGAAAATATCATGACAGAATTTGATATAAATGATTCTCTGAAAGATAACCCCAACAGAACTGATACTCCACTTGAAAAAAGACTTTCTAATGAACAGTATGCTTTTTCAATAAAATATGATTCCAATTTTAATTTTTATCTGCCTAAGAGTCTTAAGAACAGCCAAAAAGGATATCTCTTTTTAAAAGAACTTTTATCTAAAGCAGAAAATGTTAATGATTTTGATAAACTTCCTATACCGTTAAGAGTTGTTGCTACAAATCTTGACACTGGTGAACCAACTGTTTTTAAAAGTGGTGATCTTGCAAAAGTCATAACTGCCAGTACAGCTCTTCCATCAATATTTGATCCTGTAAATATTGACGGCAAACATTATATTGACGGAATGGTATCAAGAAACTTTCCTGTAGAAGATGCTATTGATATGGGAGCAAATATTATAATTGGAGTAAATGTGGGGGCTGATCTTACAGAACATACTTCTAGTACATATAATATCTTTACTACTGCTGAACAGCTTTTAGCAATTCAAAGTGCTTCTACTACAGATTTTCAAAGAAAATTAACAAATATTTTAATTGAACCTGATCTGAAAAAATTTACCAGTGTTGATTATGATATGACAAAAGAGATAATAAAAGCCGGAGAAAAATCTGTTCAGCTTAAAAAAGCTGAATTGTCAAAACTTCCCAAAACTAAGATAGTTCATAAATCTCTGCCTGATAAAAAATTTGTATTTTCATCTACTGTTATTGAAGGTATAGAAGATATACATAGATTAAATGTAGTTAAAAATATAACTTCACAGTATGAAAATAAAATTCTTACAACAGATGATCTGAATCATCTTTCTCTAAAACTTTATGGGTTAGATTTTATAAATAAAGTTTATTATAAAAATGAAGGAGATGTTTTATATCTTGCACTGGAAGAAACTCCTTCAAACACAATTGGAGTAGGATTTGACTATCAAAGTGATTATTATACAGCAATAAAACTTGCTACTGATCTTAATACAATAGGAAAATTTGGAAACTTCACCAATATATATGTTAAAGGTGGAGATTATATGGGAGCAGGAGTAAACAGTCTTTTCTATTATGGAGTAGAAAATAAATTTGGTTTTAATATAAGTCTTAATTATGATGAAAATCCTCTTTTCCTTTATGAAAGAAACAGAAGAATTGCCAAATTTAAAAATAGAGCTGTAAACCTTGAAGCCAGTGTCTTCACTCAATATATGAATGAAATTCTTGTATCTTATGGTGCTTCTCTTAAATATGGTTCTGTAAAAAATGATATCAGCCACTATGATGATTCTGATTTTGAGGGTCTTAAAACAGATAATTATGGACAAGGTTTCTTAAGATTTATGTGGGATAAAGCTGATTCATCATACTATGCAAAAAGAGGATTTAAAAATAAACTTGATTACTTCTGGGGAGGAAGTATAGATAAACAATCTTCTGACTTCTATGGTGTAACATTTTCAGCAGATTATTTTTATCCTGTAACCAAAAATATTACTATAAATTCCAGATTATATGGGGGAAGTATGAATGGTACAAGTATTCCCTATGACAGTTATATAAAACTTGGTGGTGCAGTAAACAATTCTAAGAGAAGAGAATTTTCTTTCCTTGGGTATAATCCACAGCAAAAATATTTAAAAAATCTTTTTGCTGGAAAACTTGGACTGCAGTATGAATTTGTTCCAAACCTATTTTTTACTGGAGCTGTAAATATTGCCACATTTAATGAACTAAATATGGAAGAGGGAGAAAAAGAAAATAGTTATGCTATATGGGAGGATTACCATACTGGTATTGGATTCTCTGTAGGATATCTTTCTCCTGTTGGACCAATAGAATTTTCTGTATCTCGTAATGATGATTTCGATGATACCCTTTATCAATTCAGCATTGGTTACACTCTTGATTAAAAAAATTATTATATGAGAGCTATTGTTTTATAAACGGCAGTAGCTCTTATTTTTTTGAAAAAATTTTTTTAATATTTACTTTTATAAAGAAAAATGTTAGTTTTTTTATGAATTAAAAATATTTAATATCTATTATTATTTTATAGGACTTTAAGTGATAGTGTGAAAATTTGAAAAATAAAACTGCTGTATATTTCTATACAGCAGTTCATTTCTCTAATTTTTAAATTATTTATAATCCTATATTGTGAGTAACCCAATAAAAACAAAGTGCTACTACAAGCGTTACCGCCACTGTAATTTTTACAGCCAGTATTCTTTCCTCTTTTTTAGTCATATACATTTCCAGCTCCTTATATTCATCTTTTTCAGATGAGAAAAAATATGGTTGTCATTTTTATTGTCCAATTATATCATGATTTAAGAGATGTTACAACTATTTTTTGAGCTGTTTTTTAGTGTAAAAATTTCAAAAAATCCTTTTATTTCAATACATTTCAGCTTGAAATTGGCTACTAAAAATATATTCTATTAAAGAGATTCAAAATCACAATACATATTTACCTCTGTACCATCTATTAAAGTTACTATAAACCAAAAATATCCCTTTTTCAGACCACTTATTCCACAATTTTGAAAATTCATTACCTCTTCACTTTCAAATATACTTTGAAAAAACTCTTTTTCTACAATTTTTCCCTCTAAACTAAGTATCTCTTCTCTTGTCAATTTTACACTCTCCTTTTATAATCTAAAATTTATATCTTATACTTTAATTTTTGTCCATTTTCCACTGTTAAATCTTGCTCTTCCCAAAATATATCTTATAAGTTGATCCAGTGAAAGAGAGATCCATGCTCCCATCAGTCCCAAATTCATTGGGTGAATAAATAACCAAGCAGTAAAAGGTCTTAATATCCCTATACTGAATATTGAAATTCCTGCAACAAATTTTGTATCCCCTGCTCCACGAAGACAACCCATAAATACAGTCTGAGAAGTTTGTACAAGAGTTGTTACAGCAATAAGAAGCATTACCTGTGAACCTAAAGCCACAACATCAGGCTCACTGTTAAATATTGAAATCAAAAATCTTCTTCCAAAAATAAATAGGAAAAACAGTGTAATTGACACAGCTGTTGACATTCTTTGATTTGCTTTTCCATAAATTATAGCTTTATCTGGGCGTCTTGCTCCTAAATTTTGTCCTACAAGAGAAGCTGCTGCCGTTCCCAGTCCTTCTCCACAATAGAAAGATATATCTATCATATTCATACATATTTGATGTACAGCAAATGCAACTGTTCCCAATCCTGCTACTATTTTAGCATATGAGAAAAATCCCATTCTCATAAAAAGCTGTTCTATAGCAGCACTTCCACTTATATTTATAAGAGAAGCTGTAGTTTTTCTATCAAATCTCCAGCCACCTTTTAATTTTAATTCAAGAAATTCTCCTTTTTTAAGAAGAGATTTTACAGACATAAGAAAAGCCACAATACTTCCTATAACTGTTGCAACTGCAGCACCTCTTATTCCAAGCTTTGGAAATCCCCATACTCCATTTATTAAAAGATAATCAAAAATCAGATTAAATATATTTGCCATAACATTTGTTTTCATAGAAATTTTTGTTTTTCCTATACCTCTTTGAGCTGCATTCATTGTCAAACTAAGAGATGTAAAAACAATACTTATCATTAAAATCTCATAATATGCTACAGAATCATTTATTATATCTTCTCCTGCTCCTGCAAATTTTAAAATATTTCCTGCAAAAAAATATCCAAGCACAGCCATTGTCATTGATATGATAAAACTCAAAACAATTGATTCTTTAAGACACCTATTTGCTCCAAGATAATCATTTTCTCCTTTTCTTCTGGCTGAAATTGCAGTTACTCCCACATTAAGTGATCTTATAAGAGCAAGAAGAAGATATTTTGGCTGATTTGTAAGTCCAACTGCTGCAATGGCACTTGAACCTAAAGTTCCTACCATCATTATATCCACAGATCCTACAAGTCCTACAAGAACTGTTTCCAATGTACATGGCCATGATATTCTAAAAGCCCTTGAATAAACCTCTTTCTCTGTTGGCAGATCTCCCAGTACTTTATTCTTACCCAAAAGTTTTTCAACTGAAAATAATTTTTTTATTTTTTCTATTATTTCTCTCATAATTATACCTACCTTATCTTCCCAATTAATTCCCTATTTTAAGTATAATCCATAATCAACTTATATTCAATATATTTTTTATTGTTTGTATTTAAAATATATATCTTTACAAAAAAGAATAAAAACATTATACTTTAAATAGATAGGATTATTTTTTAAGGAGGAAGGTTATGATTAGTTTTAAAAATGACTACAGTGAAGGAGCACATCCTAAAATTTTAGAAGCACTTCTTACAACAAATATGGAACAGACAGATGGTTATGGAGAAGACCCTTATACTCTTGAAGCTTATGAGCTTATAAAAAATAAAATAGAATGTAAAGACTGTAATATTCGTTTTATTGTTGGAGGTACGCAAACAAATATGCTTGTTATTTCTCATGTACTTCGTCCTCATCAATCAGTTATCTCTGCTGAAACAGGACATATTAACAGCCACGAAACAGGTGCAATTGAATTTACAGGACATAAAGTTGAGCTTATTCCAGCTGATGAAGGAAAACTTACTCCTGAACTTGTTCAGAAAGTTTTAGACAGGCATAGTGATGCTCACAATGTTGAACCTAAAATGGTATATATTTCAAATCCCACTGAAATAGGAACTCTTTATAAAAAAGCTGAACTTGAAGCTCTTTACAATTTCTGCCATAAAAAAGGACTTTATCTTTTTATGGATGGTGCAAGACTAGCTTCAGCTCTTACATCTGAATATAATGATATAGCTCTTTCAGATTATCCAAAGCTTACTGATGTCTTCTATATTGGAGGAACAAAATCAGGAGCTCTTTTTGGAGAAGCTGTAGTATTTACAAATAAAAATCTTTTTGAAGGATTTCAATATGCAATAAAACAGAGAGGAGCTCTTCTTGCAAAAGGAAGAATATTAGGTATCCAATTCAAAGAACTTTTCAAAGATAATCTTTATTTTGAAATAGGAAAACATTCAAATGATATGGCACTTATGCTTAAAAAATGTTTTGAAGAAAACGGATTTAAATTTATGGCTGAATCTTGGAGCAACCAACAATTCCCTATACTTCCTGATGAACTTGTAGAGGAAATGGGAAAAACTTATAAATATACTTTTATTGAAAAATATGATAATACTCACAGTGTTATTCGTTTTGTTACTTCTTGGGCTACAAAAAAAGAAAATGTAGAAAAATTTATAAATGATTTTTCCACATTATGCTCTATTAAATAAAATATAAAAAATTATTATATAATTGTAAAAAATAAAATTCTCTAAGAAAAAATAGTTTTTATTTATATTGCTCACTTCACTAAAAATGATAAACTCCTCATTTCATTCGTCAAACATATCATTTTTTAACGTTCGGTTTGCTTCATAAATTACAAAACTATTTTTAATACCGAGAATTTTATTTTTACAATTTCATAAATATAACAGTTCTATCCTCTATTTTTTGTATTTTTCCATAAGGATATCAAATCCTCTTAAAATTTTTCCAGCTATAAAAATAGGAAATAGGAACAGTCTTACTGCCCATATCACTGTTATATCAGATGAACTTCTATTATACATCTATTTTTCCTCTACTTTTTCTGCTCCAGGATTTTCAGATTTCACTTTTCTAATCATGTCAAGAACTTCCATGTCAGCATTTGGAATAGTAACTCTTACTGTTGAGTTAGGGTTAGCTGCTTCAACTTCCTCTTCATATCCATTTCTTCCAATTAAAATCATTTTAGGAAGAGTTATTTTTCTAGGATCATATTTAGGAGTAACTACTTCAAGTTCCTCTCCTGCTTCAAGTCTGTTTCTTATTGCAAGAACATATTCATCATCAGAAAGTTTTTCTATTACTTTTGCTACAAGCTGATGTGTTTGGCTGTATGAGTTTCTGTCGTTATAGTTTTGAGCTTCTGCTCCAGGTCTTCCGTGATAGAATCCCTCTGTATATAATCTGTGAGATGTAGATTCAAGCTCTTTTATCCATTTTTCTTCAAAACTGAAGTTTCCTGCATAGTATTTATCTATCGCCTCTCTATATGTTTTTACAACATTAGCAACATAATAAATTCCTTTCATTCTTCCTTCAATTTTTAATGAATCAACACCTAAATCAAGAATTTCATTTATCATTCTTATTGTACATAAATCTTTTGAACTAAAGATAAATGTTCCGTGTTCATCTTCAAATACAGGCATATATTCTCCAGGTCTTTTTTCTTCCATAAGAGAATATCTCCATCTGCAAGATTGAGCACAGTCCCCTCTGTTTGCATCTCTTCCTGTCATATAGTTGCTTAGAAGACATCTTCCTGAGATTGACATACACATAGCTCCATGAATAAATACTTCTAATTCAATATCAGGAACTTTTTCTCTGATTGTTTTTATATCTTCAAGAGATATTTCTCTTGCAAGAACAACCCTTTTTGCTCCCATATCTCTCCACATTTTTACTGAACGCCAGTTAGTATTACTTGCCTGTGTACTTACGCTTATACGAAGATTTGAATTATCCTTAACCACTTGGAATACCCCAAGATCCGCTACGATAACTCCATCAACATTTATACTCTCTAAAAATCTTACATATTCAGGAAGATCATCAAGCTCCTCATTGTGAGGAATTACATTTAATGTAACATACACTTTTTTTCCAAGTGAGTGAGCATATTCAACTGTTTTTGTAAGTTCTTCATCAGAAAAGTTGTTGCTTCCTGCTCTCAGGTTAAACATCTTTCCACCTAAAAATACTGCATCAGCTCCATAATGGAAAGCCATTTCCATTTTTTCTATATTACCTGCTGGTGCTAATAATTCCGCTCTTTTCATTTATTATCCTTTCTTTTCTTTATAAATATAAATAATATTAATCTACTTTAGTAGTATAATCTGCAAATTTTGTAATTTCATGGAAGAATCTAAGTTTTACAGTTCCAACTGGTCCATTTCTTTGTTTACCAATAATTACCTCTGTGATACCTTTCTCTTCACTCTCTTCATTGTAATAGTCATCTCTGTATAAGAACACAACCATATCTGCATCCTGCTCAATAGCTCCTGATTCTCTCAAATCTGAAAGCATTGGTCTTCTGTCAGCTCTTTGTTCAGGGGCTCTGGAAAGCTGTGAAAGAGCAATAATTGGAATATTAAGCTCTCTCGCTATTCCTTTTAATGATCTTGAAATATCAGATATTTCCTGTTGTCTGTTGTCCCCTCTTCCAGTTCCTTTTATCAACTGAAGATAATCTATAACTATCATATCTAGTTTTCCCATAGCTTTCAGTCTTCTTGCCATTGCTCTTATTTCAAGGACATTGACATTGGGAACATCTGCTATATTTATACTTGCAGAAGCAAGTTGTCCACTGGCAATACCTATTCTTCCCCATTCATCATCTTCAAGAAATCCATTTCTTATTTTCTGAAGTCCTATTTGAGATTGAACTGCAAGAAGTCTTTGCAGAAGCTGTGAACTTGACATCTCAAGACTAAATATAAGCACAGATTTTTCACTCTTCATTGCTGCATTAAGTGCAAGGTTAAGTGCAAAAGCTGTTTTTCCCATAGATGGTCTGGCAGCAAGAATTACTAGATCTGATGGGTTAAATCCACTTGTTTTTTCATCAAAATTTATAAATCCTGAAGAAATTCCTGTAGTAACACCTTTATTGTGAAACACCTCTTCAAGCCTCATAAACTCTTCTTTCATTGCTTCACTTATGCTTATTACATCTTTTGATTCTTTTGTTTCAGAAATTTTAAAAATAAGTCCCTCAGCTTTGTCTAAAATTGTATCAACATCTTCATATCCTTCATAAGACATCTCTACAATCTTTGTTCCAACATCACCAAGTTTTCTTAAAACTGATTTTTCTTTTACTATTTTTGCGTGTTTTACGATATTAGCAGCTGTTTGTACCTCATCAATGATTTCAAAAAGAAGATTTTCTCCATCTATCTCATCATATCTGTTTTGTTTTTTTAATTTATTTGCAATGATTATTGGATCTATTCCCTCTCCGCTGTTATAGCAATCAATCATTGCTTCATAAACATATCTATGAGCAGCTTTATAAAAATCCATAGGAAGTATAATCTCTATAATATCACCAAAAACATCTGGTTTTAAAAATATTCCTCCTAAAACTGCTTTTTCTGCTGTCAAATCGCTAGGCACTTTTTTCAGACTTTCCACACTGTCCATTAGTTATCTCCTACTCTTTTGTTATTACAGTGATTTCAGCTTTTACATCTTGATGTAATTTTATAGTAACTTTATGTTCTCCTAATGCTTTTATGCTGCATTCTATTTTTTTCTTGTCGATTTTTAATCCAAATTTATTTTCAAGTTCTCCTGCAATCTCTTTATTAGTAATTGCTCCAAAAAGTTTTCCATTATCTCCAACTTTAACAGTTAAAGTAAGTTTTTCTTTTTCAAGCTGATTTTTTAAGATTATTGCTTTATTTTTTTCATCTTCATTTCTTTTAGCTTCTTTTTTCTTATCGTTTTCTATTTTTTGTAAAGCTTCTGCTGTAGCAATTATCCCTTTATTTTTATTAAGAATAAAGTTTTTAGCATAACCATCTGATACAGTTATTAAATCCCCTTTTCTACCTTGTCCGGCTACATCTTGTGTTAATATTACTTGTATTTTTGCCATGTTATCTTCCTCCGTTGTCAATTTTTATAACTTTTATTTTCATAAATTCAAAACACTGCAGTCCTCCGATTGCAAATAAAATATTTGGAAAAAGAAATCCAACCATCACCGAAAGAATCTGACTCACTGTGTCTATTTTTATTTTTTTGCTTATCAAATTATATACTATTTTCACTCCGTATACAATAAAAGAAATTTTAGTTATCTCCATTATATTTATAAGCCAAATATTTTTTATATCTGTAAATCTCATTATCAAGAAAGGTACTATATAAAAAAGCAGCCATTGATAAGAGATTTTCCAGTTGGAATAAGTGGATCTTTTAACCATGAAATATGTTAAATATACCACTGCTCCAAGATATGTATATATTATATACATAGCATTTTCTTTCATCATTTTAAATATTAAAGCTAGTGAATTTGAATCTATATTATACTTTTCCATATAGATTTCTTCAAGGCTTTTTTTAATAAATTCCATTTCAGGACCTGCATTTTGAATATAAAGAAATACTCCAAGTGATATTAATATACCTGTTATTATTATTCTGTCAAAAATATTTACAAAGAATTTTATTTTTACAAAAAAATAATATAATAATTCAATTGGAAAAAATACCATAAAGTATACTCCCAATGCTTTTATTTTAGTAAATTGAATTCCCATAAGAGTATCTAGTATACCTATAACTACAAGTATTGCCAAAGGAATTGTTATATTAAGTATAAGCCACCCATTTTTTTTCATAGTATTTATGCTTCTTATTTTATATGCTGGAAGAAGAAAACCTGTTATAGGCATAATCAGTGCCAGTATATAAAGAAAAACTGCTGTCATTGTCATATTTGCAAGTTTTGGCATATTCAAATACTGTGAATCTGCTCTTTTTATCATTGTTTTAATTTTCCTCCGAAAAATATGTCATTATTTGAGATGCAAAATCACTTTCATTTCTGCTTCCCTCTTTTTTTGTTTCTTTAAAAATATATTTCATTTTTAATTTTGTACCCATTACCCTTTCTGCTACTTCTTGAAAAACAGTATTATAATACTCTGTTTCCATCTGCTCTTTTGCAAAAAGGTTTGAATTAAATCTTATTACCAAAATATTATCTTCAACTTTAACAGGAGCTGCATCCATAAGAAAAGCAGAAAAAGTCATTTTTTCATTTCTTGCTGCTCTCACTATCTCCTGCCACTTTTTCTGTACATCTTCAAGAGTTACAAAACTGTGTACAATTTCACTTGAAGAAGATTTTTCTGTACTTTCACCAGTTTTTTCTTTTTGAGGAACTTCTTTATATACTATTTGCTTTTCTACAACAATCTCTTTTTCTGTTGTTTTTATAAGCCCATTAAGAACTACATATCCAAGAAGCCTTTTATCTTCTTCATATTTAAATTTACTTAGAGAATCATAGATACTTCCTATGATTTTTAGTCCCTCTTCAGCTTTAAGCTCTCCTTCAAGAACAAGATTTTTTACAAATTTTCCAAAATCTTTAAAGAATTTTTCTATATCAAGAGATTCCATCCAAAGTTTATCTAAAAATACAGTTCCTTCAGACACTCTTTTTTGAGTTATTATATCTAAAAATTCTTTAAGAAGAGATCTTGAAGTTACACCTATAACCTTACTGCACTTATCCTCATCTATTTTTTCTCCCAAATATGTTATTATAACCCTTTCAAGTATCGAGATTGCATCTCTCATACTTCCTCCGGAACTTTCATATATAAGTCCCAGACTTCCTTCATCAATTTCAACATTTTCCCCTCTGCATATTTCAGATAGTTTTCCGCTTACCTCTTTATATGTTAAAGGTTGAAAATCATATCTTTGACATCTGGAAATAATAGTTGGAAGAATTTTATCCGGCTCTGTTGTTGCAAGAATAAATATTACATGTTCAGGAGGTTCTTCAAGAGTTTTTAAAAGAGCATTGAAAGCCTCCTTTGTAAGCATATGAACCTCATCGATTATATATATTTTTTTTCTTCCCTTTGAAGGCTGATAATTTATCTTATCTTTAAGCTCTCTTATCTCGTCGATCCCTCTATTTGAAGCTGCGTCAATTTCTATTAAATCTATAAAATTTCCGTTATCAATCTCTCTGCAGTTTTCACATTCATTGCAGGGAGTACTGCTTATTCCATTTTTTAGGCAGTTTACACCTTTAGCAATAACTCTTGCACTGGTTGTTTTTCCAACTCCTCTTGGTCCACTGAAAAGATAGGCATGAGAAATTCTGTCATTATCCAAAGAATTTTTCAAAGTTCTTACTATATCGCTTTCCCCTGCTATCTCTTCAAAATCCTTTGGTCTATATTTTCTATAAAGTGTTATATGCATACGATTTTCCTACCCCAATCCGTAATGAGCCATTTTAGCTCTTAATGTATTACGAGTGATTCCAAGCATCTCTGCTGTTTCTATCTTCTTACCATTAGTTCTTTCTATCATCTGTCTTAAAATTTCTTTTTCAACCTGCTCCATTATTGCATTATAATATGAACCTTTTTTATTAGATTTTTCACAGTTTACAAGTTCTTGCTGAATCCATTCTGCTAAAATCCAAGTATTTGCAGGATCAGGTCTTTTAGTTTTTATTCCGCCTATGGCTTTAGGAAGATCTTCTACAAGTATTGAAGCTCCTCTGCACATTGCCACAGCTGATTTAATTGTATTTTTAAGTTCACTTATATTACCTGGCCAATCATATCTAAGCATTTTTTTCATAGCAGGTTTACTGAATCCTTTTATAGATTTATTAAATTCTCTATTACATTCTTTAAGATATCTGTCAATTATAAATGGGATATCATCTTTTCTGTCATTTAAAGATGGTATTTCTATTTCAAGAACTCTTAACTGATCATTAAGCTCCTCTATAAATTTTCCCTCTTGAACATTTTTCTCAAGATTTGCACTTGTAGTTGCTATTATTCTCATATCTGTTTTGATAGGATCTGCTCCGCCAAGTCTAAAAAATTCTCCTTCTTGTAAAAAATAAAGTATCTTTGATTGTACATCAAGACTAAGTGCCTCTATATTTCCAAGATGAAGTGTTCCTCCGTTTGCTTTTTCAAGTTCTCCTGCCTGCGAAAATATAGCTCCTTCAAAAGCTCCTTTTTCATATCCAAAAAGTCTTCTTTCTAAAAGTTGTTGAGGAAAAGACATACAGTTTATAGATATAAAAGGTTTTTTAGAGCTGTCCCCAAATTGATGTATTGCAAAAGCAACACTTTTCTTTCCAGTTCCTTTTTGTCCCATCACAAGAACAGGCATTCTGCTTGAAGCAACCTGCCCTATTTTTTTATAGACTTCAACAATCTCTTTTGTTTGTCCTATAAGTTTATCTCCGATATTCTTATTTTTTTCTATTCTCTCTGCAGAAAGTTTATGATCTCTCACAGCCTTCTCTGCAATTCTTATTATCTCCATAGTTTCAATAGGCTTCAAAAGATAATCATATGCTCCGGCTTTAATACTTCCTGCTACCACTTTAAGATTTGAGCTCATTCCAAGCACAATTATAACTGATTTTTTCTGAAACTCTTCTATTTTTTTAATAAGATTTATTAGAGTCTCTGCTGGAAGATTTTTTTCCTCTATAAAAATACAGTCAAATCTTTTCTCTTTTATATGTTCAATAAATTCAGTTACACTTTCCACATTAACAACTTCATTTTCATCGTTACGCTCCAGCTCTTCTTTCAAATCCCTTTCTATTCTAAATCCTAAAAAAGTCATTTGATTCCCCCTTTTTTAATTTTAGTTTCCCTTTAGTCTAAATGTATAATCAAGAATTACTCTTCCTTTTATACTTAAGCCATGTTTGCTGAGATAAATTTTCCATGTACGCCCTATGGCTTCTATAGCAGTATTGATTTCAGGAACTCCGCTTCCTTTATCAATAATAAGATTTGTTACCTCACCTTTTTCATTTACATCTAATTTTACTCTGACGCTTCCTTGAAGACCTCTCAGCTGTGCTGACTCAGGATATACAGGCTCTTGATTGGTACTGTCCCATCTTGCAATAATATCTCCATCATCAACTCCCAATCTATATCCACTAGGAAGTCCCTCTACCTTTCCTTCGTCAACCTTTATACTTTCAAACGATATTTCCTCATCTTTTTCTATTGTTATATTGTCATTTTCCAGCTCTTTTCTCTCTCTGTCAAAAATAATAGAATCATTTGTTTCCACTTTTTCCAACTTCATTCCCATTTTATCCTCTCTCTCAAATTTTATCTCCTTTTTAAGAGCTGGGATTCCATTTTCATTGAAGTCAGTTATCTTTCTATTATTTATATTCACAGTGCTTACAACATTCATAACAGGAGATTTTATCGTTTTGGAAACTGATTCAAGACTAAGACTTTTTTCCTTTTTTATTTCCTCTTTCTTAGGTACAGGAAGTTCTTTATTTGTCTGCTCCTTATTTTGTTTTTCTGTCTTTTTTTTAGCAGGAAAAGTTTTCTTTTTCTCTTTTGAAGAAGTTTTTTCTTTTTCAAGAGCCACAAGACCTACTTTTAATTTCTTATCCTTAACATCTTCAATTTTATATTCCGGCAATAAAAGAACAATTATTAAATTCAGCAGCAATGCCAAAGAAAAAGAGAGTTTGTCCCTTTTGGTTACCATAACACATCACTCCTATTTCTCAAGCATAGTATCAATATCAAGCTCTGAAGCTCCTGCTTCTTTTGATATAGTCATAATTTCAACTATAAATCCATAATCAAGAGTTTTATCTCCGCTTATTACTACGTTTTTCTCTTCAGATTTACTTAACTTATCTGAAAGTACTTTTTTCAAATCAGCTTTTGCTGTTTTTATACTTTTCCTTTCTTTACCATCTTGATATTTTACATATATATTTTTACTGTTTGTAATATTTACTTGAATATCCTTCACTGTCTTTATCTCTTTGATTGTTGACTGAGGAAGATCTATCTTTATTCCACTGTCCACATCTTCAAAAGTTGTTGCCACAAGGAAGAAAATCAAAAGCAGAAATACCACATCTATAAGAGGCGTCATTTCAAGAACAATACTGCTGTTATTTCTTCTTTTTAATCTCTGCAGTTTCATCTTTCTTACCTCCTAAAGTAATTGATAACCTCTGTGCTTCCTTTTTCCATATCTGTTATAATATTATCAATTTTTTTATTATAATAGTTATATATAATAAGAGCCGGAATAGCTACAAAAAGTCCTCCTGCAGTTGTGAAAAGTGCTTCTGAAATTCCCTCTGCCAAAATTGAAGCATCTCCTGTTCCATGAACTGCTACTGCTTGGAAGGCTTTTATCATACCTGTTACAGTTCCAAGAAGTCCTATAAGAGGTGTAGCATGTGCAACTATTGCAAGAAGCCACATGTTTCTTTCAAGAAGAGGAATTTGAGAAAGTGCTGCCTCTCTTCCTTTTTCTTCAAGAGTAACAATATTTGTTGTATTTGTTCTGTTCCAAAAGCTAAGTATTTCTTTTAATACCAACCCTGTTGAAGATTTAGAAGTTGAAAGATACCCAATAGCTCCTTTTATATCATTATCTTCTATATATTTTCTAAGTTTTGGTCTTATATCAACAAAACTATTTTTCTCTTTCGAAGAAAAATATAAAGCCCTTTCTATCACAACTCCTGTCCCAAGTATTGACATCAGAAGTATGAAGTACATTAAAAATCCGCCACGCTCTAACCAGTACATGATATAAAACCTCCTATAATGCAATAGCTATTGCAGCTACTCCAAGTACACCTAAAATATATTTCCAAATTGACCCTTCTTTTTCCACATTTCCAGCAAGTTCTTTTTTAAGCTCATCATTGCTGTTTTTTACTTCAAGAGATTCCTGTCCCTCTTTTATTTTTACACTGGAAGTTCTCATATCACTTGCATCTACTTCTTTTTGTTCAAGTTCAATTTTCTTTCCTGCAACTTCTCTAGTCTCTATTGTTTCTTTATTTATTCCTGTCACCTGTTTGTCTATCACTACATTTTCTGCACCAAATATTGATAAGCTTCCTAAAATCATAAGAGATAAAACTAATTTTTTCATTACTGTTCCTCCTTAGGTTTTTCTTCCTGCATAAATTCATCATATTTTGCAGCTGTATCTTTATTTAATTTCTGCAACTCTTTATAATATTTTTCTGCTTCTGTCTTTTTATTCTGTTTTAACGAAAGATAAAGCAGTTTCTCTGTAAGATATTCCTTATATTCAAAAGCTTTTTTGTTTTCAAGAAGCTCTTTATAACCTCCTTCAGCCTTATCATTTTCTCCCCTAGCCTCATACACCTCAGCTAATTTTACTTGAGCAGGAACAGCATAAATACTGTTAGGATATAAAACGAATACCTTTGAAAGTTCCACTTCAGCTTTATCATTTTCACCTTTAACAGCATAAATATTTCCCATTTGGAAAATTGCTAAATCTTTGTACTGTGAACTTTCCATATCTCTTATAGCTTTGTAACTCTTCTCAGCTTCATCATATTTTCCTTCATTAAAGCTGTCATTTCCAAGATTTGCCAAAGCATAATCCTTATATTCATTATTTTCAAGAAGAATTTTTTCTTCTGCTTGTGCCTCTGCCTTCATATTTTTTTCTCTATAGGCAAGAGATTTATAATAACTCTTTTTATATTTATCTGAAAATTTTTCTATCCATAGATTTTTCGCTTCTGAATTTTCTGCTTTATCATACAACTCAACTATTTTTTCTACTGTTTGATCTTTTTCAACTTCAGCCTCTGATTGCATAAATAGATTTTCATATTCTTTTACAGCTTTTTCTGTTTCACCTACAGAAGTAAGAAGTCCTCCTCTTATAGATAAAATATTTCTGACATATGAAGATTTTGGAAACTCTTTTAAAAATAATTCACTATTTTTTAAATATTCCTCTTTGTTATTAAGATTCAAATCTGAATTAAGTTCCCAATATTTTGCATCTTCTTTGTATCTTTCTCCATCTTTTGTACTATATACAAATTTATATGCTTCTTTGGCCTTTTGATAATCTTTTTCAGCAAAATAGCTGTCAGCTGTTTGAAATCTTGCATAACCTCTATATTCAGGAACTGCTTCCAATTTAGCAAAATATTCTCTGGCTTTTGAAAAATTTCCTGTTCTGTAATAACTTAATCCTATTCTGTCCACAATATCATCAAGTCCATAAACATATGTGCTTTGAAGATATTTTTCTCCACCTGATATTACCAAATCATATTTTTCCCAAAGGAAATTATTCTTTATAATATTATAAGATATCTTTTCTTGAAATTCTTTATCTATTCCCTCTTTTCCATCAAGAGATGAAAGAAAACCATCAGCCTTTTCATATTCTCCTATGCCCATATAGGCAATACCTTTTAAATAGATACTGTCTTTTGTTTCTTCCATCATATTCAGATATTCTATAACCTCTGTATATTTTTTTTCATTTACCAAAAGATTTACAAGATTTTTTCCAATCTCTAAATCTTTTCCTGTTTTCATATACTCTTTATAAATCTCTTCAGATTTTTTTACATTTCCATTTCTATAATAATAGTTTCCTACTGTTAAATATATCTCTTTTTTATACTCTATATCTTGTGGATAATCTGTTTTGTACTTTGTAAAAAGTGTTTCTATGCTTTTTTCTGTTTCTTGACTTTCAGGAACTTTAGTTTCTAAAACTATCACCCTATAGAGATTATCTGCTGTAGGATAATCTTTATACAGCATCCTATAATGTTCATAAGATTTTTTATAATCTCCCATCTCATAGTATGAATTTGCAAAAATCACACTTAAATCTGTATGTTTTTTAGCATCTGTTTCATATTGAGAAAGATTTTTTTCATATTTTACAACAGTTTTATAATCTTTTATATTATAAGCACTGATAACAGTATAATATCTGCTGTCTGCAAGATATTTTTCTGATTTTATTTGATTAAATTCATTCATTGCTCCTTTATAATCTTCTAGTTTATAAAGAGCATATGCATAAGTATATCTCACACTGTCAGGCTTATTTTCTCCATAAACATCATAAAAATTTAAAGCTCTTTTGTATTCTCCACCAGCAAGAAAATAATCTGCAAGAACTCTTGCACCTATTTTTTTATCTTCAGGAGTTTCTATTCCAGAATAAAGTGATAAAGCTTTATCTATTTCTCCTTTATTAGCATATATCTCTATAAGAGTAATTTTTCCCTTTTTACTGTAACTATTTCTCGGATAATCTGCTAATCCTTTTTCAAGATATTCTGCTGCTTTTGCAGGATCATTTAGTTTATAATATGATGAACCATAAAGATATGTCAGCAACGGAATATCTTTAAAAGTGCTTGGAATATTATTATAAAAATCAAGATATTTCAGAGCATCTCCATATTGTCCGTTATTATAAAGTCCCATTGCTGCATAAAGAACAGCAGATTCATAATGATTTCCCTTCAGTTTTGCTGTATTTATAAACTCATCTATTGCTTCACTGTTTTTTCCATTATTCAGCAGAAGTACACCGCTTTCATAAAGAGTTTTTTCATAAATCTCACTGTTATTTTTAAAGTTTTCAGCATAAAAAGCTGCTTTTTCTTTATTTCCATAATACATATTTATTCTATAAAGATAAGTTTCAGCCTCTATTTTTTCATCTTTTTTCAATTTATAATCTTTCATAAATATTTCAAAATATCTTTGAGATTTATTATAATCTTTTTGTATATAATATACCTTTGCCATTTTTTCACAAATACTTTTGTTGTATTTTGAATCAGGATAGTTAGTAATAAATTTTTCTGATTCTGTAAGGGCCATCTGATATCTTTCTTGTTTATAAAGTTCATTTAAAAAGGCTATATCCTCTTTCATGTTCCCATAAGCAAGGTTAGCACTCAAAATAATTAACGCCGTACATAAAAATTTTTTATTGAACAACATTCTCCTCCCTGCTCAATCTATTTTTTTAGTTTTTTTATAATTTCCTCAATTTTTTCCACATCAATATCTGTATTTACACATGGTGATTTTACTATTTTATTATATATTCCATAAACATTCATAGGAAAGGTATCAAAAATTCCTGACATTAAATCTCTTTTACAAGCTACTGCAATAATAATTTCAGGCTTTTTTTCCTTTATAAAAAGTCTGGCAAGAGTTCCTCCTGTTGCCACCTTTATTTCTAAATTATATTTTTCTTTTAATTCAAGAATATTTTGTATCCTGCATCTTCCACATTTTCTGCAGTTTTCTATTTCAGAAGTTATTCTAAAAGGGCAACTGTAATTTTGTATACAATGAGGAAGAAGAAGGGCAATACTTTCAGGTACTTTTTTTTCAAAAGCTTTTAATACTCTCTCGTTATTATATTTTAAAAATCTGTCTGCTGCAGAATTTTTTTTCATCTGATCATTTATGAATTTTTCTTCTATGAGATAAGCTAAATAATAAAAATTGTATAAAAGTTTTTTTGGTAAAAAATTGCTCATTATTTATCCCTCTTTAGACATATTTTCACAATTATTATAGCATATTTATATATCGATTTCAAATTGTGAATAGTGCAATTTAAGAAAAAAAGCCGGTTTTAATACCGGCTTATTATGTGAAAATTTCTTTAGAAATCTTTTAATGCTAAAGGCATAACCACGTATATATAATTTTCATTATCTACACTTGCTATTCTTACAGAGCTGCTGGATTCTTTCAATTCCACTACAATATCACTCTCTTTCTCAAAATTCTGCAAAAATTCTATCAAAAATTTCACATTAAGAGATATTTTCAGAGGTTCTCCTGTGTAATTTATTACCAAATCCTCTTTTATTTTTGCAATACTGCTCACTCCTCTTACAAGCATATTATTTTTATCAAATTCAAAAACAGCTCCAAATTTTGAATCTGTATTTGATCTTACAAATATCTGTATTCTTTTTAAAACTTTCATAAGTTCATCGCTTTTTACAAGCATCTTTTTATTATATTGAGCTGTTCCAAGTATTCCTCCGTAATTAGGGAATGGAAGTTCAATAGTTCTGCTCACTATCTCTGTATTTCCTGAAATAAAATATATTTGATTGTCTTTCATAGATATCTCTATATCTTTTAAATCTTCACTTTTTAAAAGTTTTGTTATAGCTTCTACTGTATTAAGAGGTATACTTACCTGAACTGAACAATCACTTTCTACTTCTTTCATAAGATAAGTCAGACGATATGTATCTGTTGAAACAAATCTTGCCACCCCATTCTGCATTTCAAGCCTTATGCAGTTTATTGAAAGATTATCTGCTGTTCCAGAAGCTGAAAACTTTACCTTTTCAAATATTTCAAGAAGTTCTCTGCTTTGAACTGTAAAACAAACATTTCTTTCACTTGTTTCTTTATTGGCAAGAATAGGAAATTCCTCTGCATTCATAAGAGCAAATTCAGAAGATGAGTCCCCAGTTTCAATAACAAGCACTGAATCTGTTTCTTTAAGCAGAATAATATCATCAGAAAGCTCTTTCACATATTCATCTATAAGCTGAGGTTGAAATACCATTTTTCCTTTTTCAAGTATCTCACATTCCATTGCTGATGTAATAGTAAGCTCTAAATTTGTACCACAGAAAAATAAATTATTATCTCTAGTTTCCAAATAGACACATGAAATAATTGGTTTTATTTTATTTTCTGTAACTGCCTTTTCTACAGTTCTTAATTTTTTAAGGAATTCTCCTCTGTTTACTTTTACAATCATGTAAAGCTCCTCCCGATTATTTAACATACATACTGTTATTTAATTCTTTATCATATTTTTTTCTAAGTTTTGCAAGAGTTTTTTTCTCTATTTGTCTTACTCTCTCCCTAGTAATATTAAATGCCTCTCCTACCTGTTCAAGAGTATGAATATCATATCCACTTAATCCATATCTTCTCAAAAGAATATCTTTTTCTCTCTCTTCCAGATTATCAAGTATCTCATATATTTTCTTTTTACTTATTTCATTTATAATATCGTTTTCAAAATTTTCAGAATCTTCATTTAAAATAGTGTCCTCAAGGTAAATATTATCTCCCACAGAAGAGTTAAGTGAAACTATTTCTTGAAACTCTACCATTATATTGGCAACCTTTTCAGGAGAAAGTTTCAATTTTTCTGCAATAACTTCATTTGTTGGATAGTCTCCAGTATTCATAAGCTCTTCCACTATGATTTTATTTATCTTGTTTAAAAGATCATATTTATATGAAGGAATTCTTATCTCTCTTCCTTTGCTCATCACAGCTTTTGTAATAGATTGTTTTATCCACCACACAGCATATGTTGAAAATCTGAATCCTTTTTCTATATCAAATTTATCAATGGCACGGATAAGCCCAAAATTTCCTTCACTTATAAGGTCAATAAGAGTCATTCCCTTATTCATGTAATTTTTAGCTACACTTATTACAAGCCTCAAATTACATAAAATAAGTTTATTTTTTGCCTCTAAATCTCCCTCTTTTACCTTTCTAAGAAGCTTTTCTTCCTCTTCTCTATCTAAAATTTCATATTTTTTTATATCATCCAAGTAAAGTGAAACAAGATCTTTTTCTTCCATAATGTATAACCTCACCTTGTGTTTTTATAATTTTAAAATAGATTTAAAACTCCTCTTTAAGATCACGGGACATTAGTTCTTTTACCATTGTTTCAGCTTTTTTATCTTCATACAACACTTTATAAACTGCCTCTACTATAGGCATACTTACTCCTAGCTCCTGAGCTTTTGTATAAACAGCTTTAACAGTAGGCACTCCCTCTGCCACCATTATCATCTCATCTAAAATTTGTTTAAGAGTAAATCCTTTCCCTAATTTTTCACCAACATATCTGTTTCTGCTGTGCTTACTTGCACAAGTAACAATAAGATCTCCTATACCACTAAGTCCATAAAATGTTTTAGGGTCTGCTCCACATTTTTCTCCAAATCTTATCATTTCTGCCACACCTCTTGTAATAAGAGCTGCCTTTGTATTATCCCCAAATCCCATTCCATCAGATATTCCAGCACCTAAAGCTAAACAGTTTTTAACTGCTCCTCCAAGCTCTACACCAACTATATCTTCATTTACATACACTCTAAATTTTTCAGAGTTAAATATCTCTTGTACAGCTCTTGCTTTTTCAAGCTTTCCTGCTGCAACAATAGTTGTAGGAATTCCTTTACATACCTCTTCAGCATGAGTAGGTCCTGAAAGTACAACTATATTATTGTGATATTTTCCAAGTATTTCATCTTTTATTACTTCAGAAAGTCTAAGCCCTGAGCTTATCTCTATTCCTTTTCCTGTATTTATAATTAAAAGATCACTTCTCATCTGTGAAGAAAATCTTGCTGCAACACCTCTAAGTACTTGTGAAGGTATTGAAAATACAACAGCTCTTGCATCTTTTAAAAGGTCTTTATCATCATTTGTTACATGAAGAGTATCAGGAAACTTTACTCCTGGAAGAAGCTTGGAATTTTCTCTTTCTTTTTCCATTTTCTCTGCAAGTTCCTTGTCGTATTCCCACATTCTTACATCAAAGCATCCTTTATTTGCTAGAACTAATGCTAAAGCTGTACCCCAGCTTCCAGCACCTACAACAACTATTTTATCCATAATATCCTATCCTTTCTTTCCAAAAATTATTTTTGATTCTGTTCCATTTAATAATCTTGATATGTTGCTTTTATGTTTGTATATTACAAATACACCAATTATAAAAGTAAGTATTACAAGAGTTGTTTTATCCACTCCCTCTTTTGCAGGAAGAAGCATTGTCATAATAGGAAGAATTATCGCTCCTGTTATTGAAGATAATGATACATATCTTGTAAAAAATACTACTACCGCAAAAGCAAAAAATGTAACCAGAACAGCTTTAGGAGCTAAAAATAAAAATACTCCCAAACTTGTTGCCACCCCTTTTCCCCCTTTAAAGTTAAGAAAACATGACATTGAGTGTGCCACAACTGCAATAAGTCCTATTACAACAATATATTTGTCTGATATATCAAATTGACTTGCTATCCATAAAGGAATATACCCCTTTAAAGCATCTAAAACTAAAGTTGCAATTCCACATTTTGCTCCTAAAGTTCTATAAGCATTTGTAGCTCCTGAATTTTTACTTCCCACTGTTCTTATATCTATTCCTTTGACCATTTTACCAATCCATACTCCGCTTGGAATTGATCCGCAGAAATAGGCAATCAATGATAAAAGTATATATTTGCTCATATGTCCCCCTTAATACACATCTACTTCTATTTTCTTTTTTATACCTTTAAAGTCCGTAAAAAAGGCATTTCAATAACTATATTATATCATTTAAAGAAAAAAAAATAAACTTTTATTATTTTCAAAAATCAAAAAAAATTCTTCACTATTTCTCTCTAAATCCTTTTATCTTGTTCTTCTGTCTTTAAATATATTTTTTCCAGTCCCCATATAGCTGCTTAAATATGCAGTAAGAGGAATCGCTGCAAGTATTCCTATACTTCCAGAAAAAGATTTTAATATTTCCACAGCTATAAATTCATAATTAAGAAGTCTTATCATTGAAAGTTCTTGAATATGGATAGATATTATTATCATATCAAAAAGAGAACTTCCAATATATGCAAGAATCAAAGTATTTATCATTGTTCCTACAACATCACTTCCTATATGTATTCCAGACTTAAAAAGTTCCCATGGAGATAAGTCAGAATTTTTTTCTTTAATTTCTGATAAAGATGAAGAAATAGACATGGCTACATCCATAACTGCCCCCATACTTCCTAATATTATTCCTGCTGATACAAGTTCTCTTACCTGTATTCCTTGAAGAAATCCAGCATATCCTATAGCATCTATTGTTGAATATCCTGTAAGAGCCATTTTTCTTACAAATATTTCAGAAAGAATTCCTGAACACATTACTCCGCCAATACTTCCTAAAATCGCAGTTATACCTTTTTTATTGAAACCTGTTACAAAATAAATTGTTATTACCGATGAAAAAAGAGCTGTAATTACTGATAAAAATATAGGAGAATATCCTTTTATAACCAAAGGTATAAAAAAATAAAATATTGCTACTACACTTATTCCAAGTGCAAAAAGAGCTTTCACTCCTTTTAATTTAGCAAGAATAATCGTCATAAAAATAAATCCTAATGAAAGAACTAGATAATCTCCTCTTTTATCCACATCTGTTATAAAATACATCTCCCCATTTTCATCAGCATCTTTCATTACTACAACTGTATCTCCTGTATGAAAATCTATATTTAGAGAGTTATCATTATATATTGGCTGCTCTATTACAATAATCTCTTTTCCTATTTTTACTTTATATACTTCTATATTCTTTATTTCATCTGAAATTTCTGTTTGTGTATAAATATTATTTTCTAACACACTTCCTGTTCTTTCTATAATTTTTCCTTTTAAATATTCTTCACACAAAACAGTTCCTGAAATTATTACAAAAAAAAGTATAATTAATTTTTTTAAACTATATTTTTTTATCAAATGTATACCTCCTGAAGTTATTTTTACAAAAAGAGAACAGACAAGATTTAATATTTTAATCAGCTGTTCTCTTTCACTCACTTTTTATTTAGTTTTATCTATTTTTCTGGGTTTTATCCATTCTGAACTATTTCCCATTGTATAATTTTTTATAAATTCAGCTTTAAATTCAGGAAATCTCTCTTCAAGTATTGCCTTTCTCGCATTTTTCATCAAATGAACAAGGAAATATAAATTATGATAAGTTGTAAGTCTTTGTCCTAAAATCTCTCCTGCTTTTAAAAGATGTCTTATATATCCTCTTGAATAATTTCTGCACACATAGCAATCACAACCCTCATCAAGTGGTCTGTCATCTTCTGAATATACTGCATTTTTTACTACAAGCCTTCCGTATTTTGTAAAAACAGTTCCGTGTCTTCCAATTCTAGTAGGCTGTACACAATCCATCATATCAATTCCTGTTTCAACTGCTTCAAGCATATCAAGAGGTTCTCCAACTCCCATCAAATATCTTGGTTTATTTTCAGGAAATTTAGGAGTAATATGATTAAGTATTCTATACATATCCTCTCTTGGCTCTCCCACAGCAAGTCCTCCCATAGCATACCCTGAAAAATGTTCATCCATAGCAGTAAGGCTTTCAAGACTTTTTTCTCTCAGCTCTTCATAAATTCCCCCTTGAACTATTGCAAAAAGTCCTTGTTCCTCAGGTCTTTTATGAGCATCTATACATCTTTTTGCCCATCTTGCTGTTCTTTCTATAGAGGGAATAAGATATTCTTTTGAAGACATTCCCGGAGGGCATTCATCAAAAAGCATCACTATATCAGATCCTAGATTATTTTGAATCTCTATTGATTTTTCAGGAGATAAAAAACGCTTTGAGCCATCAAGATGTGAACTAAAAGCTACACCCTCTTCTGTAATTTTTCTAAGATGTCCAAGACTGAATACCTGAAAACCTCCGCTGTCTGTAAGAATTGGTTTCTCCCATCTTGAAAATTCATGAAGTCCTCCAAATCTTGCTACTAAATCATCTCCAGGTCTTAAATGTAGATGGTATGTATTTCCTAGTATTATCTCTGAACCAAGCTCAACAAGCTCTTCTTTTGCCATTCCTTTTACTGTCCCTTGTGTTCCCACAGGCATAAATACAGGAGTTTCTATTGTACCATGAGGAGTTGTTATAATTCCCGCTCTGGCATTTCCTGTTTTTTTAATAAGTTCGTATGTTACAGGTAATTTCTGCATCTGTTCTCCTATCTTTCTATCTCTTTTTATCTCTCAACTGCCACAACATCTTTTATTTTTTTAATATTATCAAGCAGAAGAGTATAATCTTTTTTATTACTTATTTCAATAGCAACTTTTATTTTATTAAATTCTTTATTATTTCTCTTAAGTGTACTTGAGTTTATATCTGTAAGAGTTATTTTATGATTTGCAATAAGATTTACTATTTCCATTAAAAGATTTTTATTTGCATTTGTGATAACAGAAAACTTAAATTGATATTTATTAAGTTTTTTATCTATTATATCTTCATCCCATTCTACATGGATAACTCTTTCAGGTTCATGCTCAACCATATTTGCAAAATTTTTACAATCTTTTCTGTGAATTGCTATACCTGTAAGCTTTGTTACATATCCTCCTATTTCATCTCCAGGAAGAGGGGTACAACATTTTGCAAATCTTATAAGAGTATTATCTACTCCTTCAACTATAATTCCATAGTCATTTTTCTTTCTTGATTTATTTTTAGGAACAGGAGGCTTAACAATATTCCCTGCTTCAACAGGTTTATTAGCCTCTATATCCCCTCTCAATTTATCAAGAATAATATCCACCTTGCTTCTTTTTTCCCCCATTATAAAATAAAGGTCATCAAAAGTAGGTACGTTATGTTTTTCCATATGTTTTTTTATAACAGGAGATTCTTCAAAATCTCTCAGTGTCATAGGAACAGGAAGTTTTGCAATCTCTCTTTCGATTACATCTTTTCCATTTTTTATCATCTCTTCCCATTTTTTATCTTTAAGCCACTTTTTGATTTTATTTTTTGCTCCTTGAGTAACAACTATATCCAGCCAATCATTTCCAGGCCCTTTTGCACTCTTAGAAGTGATTATCTCCACTCTGTCCCCACTTTTTAATTTATAATCAAGGGGTACTATTTCTCCGTTAACCTTTGCTCCTATACATTTACATCCTACTTGAGTATGAATTGCAAAAGCAAAATCTATAGGGGTAGCTCCTTTTTTAAGCTCTGATATATCCCCTTTTGGTGAAAATACAAATATTGTATCTTCTATAATATCTCCCGTAATTGTGTTTACAAAGTCTTGAGCATTATCAGCTTCTTTACTTACCTCTATAATATCTCTCAACCAACTGTAAACCTTATCTTTTTTAGTTACTTTTGATTTTTCTTTATAACTCCAGTGAGCTGCAACCCCTTCTTCAGCTATTCTGTCCATCTCTTCTGTTCTTATTTGTATCTCTACAAACTTTCCTTCAGGTCCTACTATTGTAGTATGGATAGATTGATAGTTATTTGATTTTGGCACAGCTATATAATCTTTAAATCTTCCTGGTACAGGGCTGAAATGCTCGTGAATAATTCCAAGAGTATGATAACAAGTAGCTACACTGTCCACAATTATCCTGATTCCAGCTAAGTCATAGATATCATCAAAATTTCTGTGTTTCTCATATATCTTTTTATAAATACTGTAAAAATGTTTAAATCTTCCGCTTACATTTCCTTTTATCTCTGATTCTTTTAATATATCTTTTATTACTTCAACAACTTTTTCAATGTAGTCGCTTCTTTCACCTCTTGTTTCGTCTACAAGAGTTTTTATTTCAAGATATATTTCAGGCATTATATAATGAAAAGATCTATCCTCAAGCTCTGATTTTATTTTGGCCATACCAAGTCTATGAGCAAGTGGTGCATATATTGCCAAAGTTTCTTTAGAAATTCTCACTTGTTTTTCAGGAGGAACAAATTTTAAAGTTCTCATATTATGAAGTCTATCTGCCAATTTTATAATGATAACTCTCAAATCTTTCGACATGGCAAGCATCATTTTTCTTATACTTTCATCCTGTTGCTTTGTCCCATTTGGCAGATTTTTCAATTTTGTTACTCCGTCAACTAAATTTGCAGCACTTTTACCAAAATTATATTCAATGTCTGCAAGGGTAATAAGTGTATCCTCTACAATATCATGGAGTATTCCTGCCACAATAGAGTCTGTGTCCATCTTCATATCAATAAGAATTTTTGCTACTTCAGTTGGGTGAAGTATATACTTATCCCCTGACTGTCTAAACTGTCCCTGATGAGATTCTTCAGCGAAAGAATATGCCAACTGAATTTTCTCAATATCTACATTTAGATTATTCTTTTTTATGCTATCTAATATCTCTTGCCAATATTCCATATCTACCCTTTCCTGTTTTCATTAGTATTTTATTAACGACTTAACAGGATAACCGCTAAGTTTTCCTCTTCCATCAAATTCTCCAGCCAGTTCAATTAAAAATCCTATACCAGCGACTTCTCCCCCAAGTTCTTTTACCAATTTTACTACAGCTTCTGTTGTTCCTCCTGTTGCAAGAAGGTCATCTATAATAACAACTTTCTGCCCTTTTTTTATTGCATCTTTATGAATCTCTACTGTATTGCTGCCATATTCTAAATCATAGCTGCAAGATATAACCTCTCTTGGAAGTTTTCCTGGTTTTCTTACAGGAACAAAACCTATTCCAAGTTCGTATGCTACAGGACATCCAAATATAAATCCTCTTGATTCAGGTCCTACTATTACATCTGCTCCCAGCTCTTGTGCAAATTGAGCAAATTCTTTTGTAGCTGCTTTGAAAGCTTCTCCGTTTTGTATAAAAGAAGTTATATCTCTAAAAGTTATTCCCTCTTTAGGAAAATTTTCTATTGACGTTATATAATCTTTATAATTCATATTCTCTTTCTCAACCTCTCCTCTAAATCTAAATATTCTTTATTGTATCTTTCTCTGTAAGAAACAAGTTTTAATGCAGATTCAGCCTGACTGTACTCTTTTTGATTATAAATCATATATGCTAGTGCTATATAAAGAGAATCATTTCCTCCATAAGAAACTATATACCTCTTTATCTCTCTTTCTCCTTGTTGATATTCTCCAAAATATTCTCCCAGTGCATAAGCATAGAAAATCACATAGTCTTTATCTGCACTATTTCTTTCAAGCCCTTTTTCAAGGAAAATTCTCAGTTCCTCTTTTTTTCCCATATCACTTAAAAGATCTGCATATATCTTACAATAAAACAGATCTGGCTGTTCCTCTTTTGAAAATACTTCTTTAAAAGTTTTATAGGAATTTTTTAAATCCTTTCTCTCGTAAAGAAGATATCCTTTAAGTTTTAAAGTTTCAGCTCCTGCTCCTTCAGAAGAAAGTTTATTAAGATATTCCAGTGCTTTTTTATTATCATTTTTTAAATAATAAGTATAGCCTAAATTTCTTATACACTCTTGATCTTTGGGATCTGCTTTTAAAGCTCTGCTGTAATAATAAATTCCCTTATCATAATCTTTCAGTTTTACATATGTTCTTGCTATTTCTTTTAATGTAATTATGTTATTTTCGTTTTTTTGATAAGCTTTTTCATACTCTTTTAAAGCTTTTACATAATTTTCTTCACGAACATAATTTATTCCTCTTAAAATATAATACTCTTCCCTGCTGTCTTTTCCCTCTGCTGCCTTATTTACATCAGCAGAACTACAGGCTGTAAATATCAGAATCAATAGAAAAATTATACTATTCTTCTTCACCGTTCTCTTCTTTCTCCATTTCCGGAACTATAACGCCTCCTGAAATTATAAGTTTTACAGCATCATCTATTTTCATATCAAGGAAGATAATATCCTTTTTATCCACACATATAAACATACCTGATGTAGGGTTCGGAGATGTTGGAATAAATACATTGCACAACTCTTTACCAACTACATTTGATAAAATTTCATTTGTTTCTGATGTTAAAAAGCCTATACTGTAGATTCCTTTTCTAGGATATTCCACTGCTATTGCTCTTTTATATGTGTTTCCTTTTTCTGATGAAATAAGACTTACAATCTGATTTATTGTAGTATAGATGTGCTTTACAATAGGAAGCTTTCCGATAATTCTGTTTATGCTTCTTGTTATCTTTTTTCCTATAATATTTTTTGTGATATACCCTATAAATGTTATTAAAACCAGTATGCTCAAAAGATACAGAACATACACTGCTGTTTTCAGATGAAGGTTATCTTCTATTCCAAAAAATCTGATTGCATTATTTATAAGGACTGTGAAAAAAGATTCCATTGTCATTGTAATAACAAAATTTACCATCCAGTTAATAATAAAAATTGTCAAGAACAAAGGAAGAATAACAATAAGCCCTGCATAAAAATATCCTCTTAATCCTCTGTGCATTCTTTATTTTCACTTTCCTTTTTTATTAATACTTTAGATACTCTCATTTTTTGTATTTCTAAAACTTTAAGTTCCACATTACCTATAAATACTGTATCTCCCACTTCTGCAACCTTATCCAATTCATTAAGAATAAGACCTCCAAGACTTTCATAATCTTCTGATTCAGGAAGTTCAATATCAAGCTCTTTATTGATTGTTTCTATATCCAGCATAGCATCAACTTCGTATATATCAGGAGCTTTCTCTTTTATAGATTCTTCCTCCTCTTTATCATACTCATCTCTTATCTCTCCAAATATCTCCTCAATCAAATCTTCTATCGTAACAACTCCTACAGTTCCACCATATTCGTCTATTACAACAGCCATGTGTACTTTTTGAGTTTTAAAGTCTTCCAATATTTTTATAATTGATTTTGTTTCAGGAACAAAATATGCCTTTCTTACAAATTCTTTTACTGGCATATCTGATTTTCCTTCTTTTACTGCATTTAAAAGATCCTTTATATAAAGGATTCCTATTATTTCATCCATTACATCTTTATATACAGGGATTCTTGAATAACCAAGAGTTGTAATATCTTCCCATACATCATTTATAGATTTATTTCCCTCTATTGCATATACAGATGTTCTTGGAGTCATTACCTCTTTTGCTGTAGTTTCTCCAAAAGTAACCATCGACTCTATCATATCTTTTTCTTCAGCCTCAATTACTCCTTCAGCTTCTCCCACATTTACATAAGAAAGAATATCTTGTTCTGTTATCATTATTGCTTCATCTTTTATATCTATTCCCAAAATTCTTCCTATAACTTTTGATATCCCTGTTAAAATCCATATAACAGGAGCTGCTATTTTTGTCAGATAATAAATGGGAGTTATCACTGATTTTGAAATCGGTGTTGAATTATTTTTGGCTATAACCTTTGGAGTAATTTCTCCAAAAATTAAAATAACTATTGTCATCACAACTGTAGAAATAAATACTGACATATTTTGTGAATTATTCATACCCTTATCTTGAAGGTAGCTTGTAATAAAAGCTGTCGCCAAAGATGTAGCCAGAATATTTACAATATTATTTCCCAAAAGAAGTGCTGTAAGCATTTCGTTTGGTTTTTTAAGCCAATATTTTAAAAGTTTTCCTTTTTTAGGATTTTCCTCACTTATTTCTTCAAGATGAATACTTCTGAATGCTGTAAGAGCTGTTTCAGAAGCAGAAAATATACCTGATAATAAAATTAACAATACTAGTAAAATCAAATAATGATACGTGTCCAATTGACAAATGCACCTTCCTTATAATGTTTTAAATTTTGAAAACTATTCAACAATAAACAGCTTATCTCCCTTCTGTACCACAACACCATCTTCTACAAGAACTTTTACTATTTTTCCTGTATATTGAGAATTTACTTCATTCATCATTTTCATAGCTTCAATGATACATACAGCATCTCCTGCATTTATTTTTTGCCCTTCTTCAACAAAAGCTGGTGCTCCTGGAGCTGGAGAACGATAGAATGTTCCTACCATTGGAGAAACAATCATGTTTCCTGATACTGCTTCAGAAGGTTTCTTTTCTGTTTTCTCTGTTTTTACAGGTTTAACAGCTGTTTTCTGAACAACTGGCTGCATTGTTGTGTATTCAGCTGCCTTTTTTTCTTTTTTAAGAACTAGCTTCTGATCTCCATTTTCTAAAGAGACCTCATTTAGTGAATGAGTATTCATATTTTCTGCTAGTTTTTCTATTAAGTTTAAATCTATTTTTTCCATTTTACAACACTCCTGCTTTTATAAAATTATGTAATAAATATTAGTTACTTCCAATTATTCTTAATTCTTTAACCCCATCTATCTCACTGATAAGTTCAAGCATTCCCTCTATTTTTCTCAGCATATTCTCTGTTGTCTGAATAGAGATAGTTGCTCTTCCTATTCCATCAATAGCTATATTTTGAATAATTGTAAGAATATTCATATCATGAGTTGCAATTACATCAAGTATTCTTGCAAGGATTCCTGGTTCATCTACTAAAGCTAGATGGATACTGAATACTTTTTCCTTTCCGCTTTCAAAGAAAGGTTTAATGTAATCTTTATATTTATAATATGTACTTCTGCTAAGTCCAACTTTTTTAATAGCTTCATATTTTGAAATCTTTTCTCGTTGAATAAGATCATTTACTTTGATTACATTTTGAATAGATGTAGGTAAAATTCTTCTGTCTACTATAAAGTATTCTCTCTTATCCTCACTTTTAGTTTTTTTTCTTTTTTTAATTGCCATTTACTGCTTCCTCCTTACAAAAAGCCTTCACTGTATTTTTTAACAACATAGCTATTGTCATAGGTCCCACACCACCAGGAACAGGAGTTATATGTGATGCAACTGTGCTTACCTCTTCAAAGTCAACATCTCCATATATTTTTCCATCAACTCTATTGATACCAACATCAATTATAACTGCTCCCTCTTTTACCATATCCTTTTTTAAAAATTTTGCTTTTCCTATAGCTATTACTATTAGATCTGCTCTTTTTAATATTCCTGTAAGATCTTGTGTTTTACTGTTACATACTGTTACTGTAGCTCCTCTGTTTATAAGAAGAGAAGCAGCAGGTTTTCCAACTATATTACTTCTTCCCACTACAACAGCATTTTTTCCATTAAGATCCATTCCTACTTGGTCTATAAGATACATAATTCCTTGAGGTGTACATGATACAAAACCATCATCATCTCCCAACATTATTTTTCCAAGATTTTCAGGTTTAAATCCATCTACATCTTTTTTTATAGCTATCGCTTCACACACCTTTTTCTCATTTATATGTGCAGGAAGAGGAAGCTGTACAAGTATTCCATTAATATCTCTGTCTTCGTTTAATTTTTCAATCTCTTTTATAAGTTCATCTTCTGAAATTCCTTTGTCAAGGATTATCTCCACACTTCTTATCCCAACTTTTTCACAAGCTTTCACTTTTGATTTTACATAGATTTTTGAAGCAGGATTATCCCCCACAATTATTACAGCTAGTCCAGGAACTCTGTTGAATCTCATTTTATGTGCTTCTATCTCATTTTTTAATGTTTCAAGTATCTCTTCTGAGCATTTTTTCCCATCTATTATCATAATTTTTATGTATCCGCCTTTCAGTAAATGTTATATCAGTTTTTCTCCTATTTTTACAAAGTTTCCATTCAACAGATCTGCTCCTGACATTACTTTTTTACTCTCTGGTTTTGCTTCTGTCAAAATTACAGAACCATCTCCTGTCTTTATAACAGGTCCTTGTCCTTTTACTTTGTCAACAACTTCTCCGATTTCTCCATCTTCATATACTTTTTCATATTTTTTAACTGCATAAACTTTCATCATTTTATCATTAAGAGTTGTGTAGGCACATGGGAAAGGATTTATTCCTCTCACAAAGTTATATATCTCTTTCTCTGTTTTGCTCCAATCTACTTTTAAATCTTCTTTTTTAAATGGTTTTACAAAAGTAGCCTCTTCATGATTCTGAACTATTCTTTGATTAGTTCCTTCAAATATCATTTTTACAGCTTTACTTAGTGTTTCTGCTCCTATCTCTTTCAATTTATCATGAAGAGTAAGGAAAGTTTCCTCTTCTGTAATCTCTGTTTCTCCTGTAAGAATAATATCTCCAGCATCAAGTTCCTCTGCTATGTACATTATTGTTACTCCAGTTTTTGTTTCTCCCTCTATAATTGCTGCATTAATTGGAGCAGCACCTCTAAATTTTGGAAGAAGAGAAGAGTGAACATTTATTATTCCATATTTGGGTATATCTATTATACTCTTTGGAATAATTTTTCCATAAGCCACTACAACTATAAGATCTGGATTCATCTCTCTTATCTCTTGTTCAACTGTTCCATCTTTTAAAGTTGAAGGCTGATAAATTGGAATGTTATTATCAAGTCCATATTGCTTTACAGGAAGATAAGTTATTTTTCCTCCTCTTTTATTCACTTTATCAACTTTTGTATATATCCCTATTACCTCATGCTCTTTATTCATTCTGTCAAGGCATGGAACGGCAAACTCGGGAGTTCCCATAAATAGTATTCTCATTTAGCTGCTGTTCTCCTTATTTTTTGTCTTTATTAATATTTTCTACAATCTCTATAAATGATTTGATATCATCAAACTCTTTATAAACAGAAGCAAATCTCACATAAGCTACTTCATCAAGTTCTTTTAATTTTCTTAAAACAATCTCTCCTAAATCGCTTGTTGTGATTTCACTGTCAAGAGAGTTTTGAAGCCCTCTTTCAATTTCAAGAACAAATTCTTCAAGTGTATCTGTCGAAATATTTCTTTTTATTGTTGCAATAGAAAGACCTCTCATCAATTTTTCCTTATCAAATTTTTCCCTGCTTTTATCTTTTTTTACAACATAAACTGCCCTTTCTTCTACTTTTTCATATGTTGTAAATCTTTTTTTACAAGCTGTACACTCTCTTCTTCTTTTAATAGCGTTTCCGTTTATAAACACTCTGCTGTCTACAACTCTTGTATCTTCATTATTACAGAATGGACAATTCATATGTTCCTCCTAAGCTATATAGCTTCTTCTTCTCCTATAAATTTAATAACCTCTTCAGGTTTTTTACAACTTAAAAGTTTATTTCTAAAACTTTCATTTCTAATAAGTCTTGATATTCTTGCCAAAACTTTTAAATAAATTTGACTGTCCTCTATTGGAGAAGCAAAAACAAAAAATATATTCACTCCTTCATTATCTAAGGAATCAAAATCTATTTTCTCTTTGCTTATTCCAAAAGCTATTGTTAATTTTGAGGCTGTATCTGTCTTAGCGTGAGGAATGGCAATCCCTTTTCCTATACCGGTACTTCCAAGTTCTTCTCTCTCCATAAGAGCTTTTTTAATAACATTTTTGTCCTGTATATTTGGTGATTTTGCCATTAAACCAGACAGCTCCTCTAGAACCGCTTCTTTCGTCTTACTTTTTAAATCCAATGTTATTAAATCTTCTGACATATAGTCTGTAATTTTAACTATATTTAACATCTTATGCCTCCAAAATATAATTTTTAAAATCTAAATATAAATCTAAATGATAATTCAGATACCTCTCACAGATACCTAAAACCGAATACAGATCATATATATCTGCATTTTCCTGTAAAAGCTCTTTTATCTTGTTAAAATATACTCCCTCAATAATTCTATACTCTTCTTGGCTAAGTTTTATATCTCCACTTTCAAACTTTTCAGAAATGAGAGAGTTTTTCATAGAGAAATTTTTTCCTCCAACCATTGTGTATTTTATTCCCTCTTCTGAAATTATTTTATTAAGATAATAAATCATAAGAAGAACACAATTCGATATATTTTCCTCTCTCTCTATATAGTCAAGACTTTTTAAAGTTAAATCATAAAGTACTGTCTTTCTTTCACTGTCAGATAGAATATTATTAAGTACATGAAACATATAAAGAACTATCCCTATTTTTTTCATATCTCTGCGGATATTTTCATAACTTTTAACTGATTCAACTGTTGAACCTACAAAACTATTATCTTTTTTATACACTACTGTTCTTGAAAAAGAAAGTACATCAGAACCAAGCTTATCTCTCTTTTTACTTTTTCTGATTCCTTTTATAAGGATTTGAATTTTTCCAAAACTTCCTGTAAACATTGTTATTATTCTGTCAAAATCTCCAATATCCTTTTTATTTATTATTATACCTTCTAGTTTTATTAGATTTGTCATTACAATTCAAACTCTTTTCTTTCTATTTTTTCATTTATTTTTACATCTTTTAAAGTAAGTTCTGCAACAACAATATCCCCATCAAAAACTTTTATTAAAACTGGTATATAATATCCGTTAATAAGCTCTGTTTTTACAGGTTCTATTGTGATATTATCATTTCGGATTCTCACAAGTTTTCCACTGTTGTAAAGTTTTCTAAAATTTTCATCTTTTCTGTCTTTATTTTGTAAAAGCTTTATTGTATCTATAACAAAATTTTCTTCAGGAAGAGCCTCTTCCTCTATTACCTGCTCAAAAATAGGCAGATAAGTTTTCTTTGTATCATCTACATATACAAATATCTCTCCCTTATGAGATTTTGGTTCAAGAATCTCTTTTTTCATTAGATTTGGTATAACATACTTTATATTATAGACCTTTTCTTGAGATTTTTTGTTAATAAAAGTTTTTTCTTTTACTATAAGATCTAAAGTTTTTATATCACTAATATTTTTTACTTTTCCACTGGCAGCTGTACACAAAGAAGTTAACAGTAGAAAAATCATAATTACTATTTTTTTCATACTACACACCACCTGCATCTCCCATTATAACTATAGCTTCCTGAAAATCATATATGTTAGTGTCTATTTTTACCCTATATCTTTTTTCCAATTTATTATCTGCTGACATTATTTCTGATATTTTTCCTACATATATTCCCTTAGGATATACATCACTTATCCCTGAAGTGAATACCTCATCTCCCGGCTGAATTTCCTCCTCTAACGATGAAGTCGGTCTGAAGTACAGGTCTTTCTCTCTTTCACCGCTTACTATTCCTATAACATTATCGCAAAGAGCACTTACAAAACTATTTTCCCCTGTAATCATTTTTACTACAGAATAATTTTCGTACACCTCTACTATTTTTCCTATCAGCTGTCTTCCTGAAAGAACAGGCATATTAACTTCCATTCCATCAACTTTTCCAGCTTTTATAATAAAACTTTCATATGTATCCTGAACATGTTGAAAACTTACTTTTACAACCTTTGTGTTATATCCAATCTCTCCTTTAAGATCTACAAGTTTTCTAAGCCTTTCATTTTCAGCTTTTAAAGCTGCTATCATCTCATCTTTAAATTCCTGTGATGTGATTTTTTCCTTAAGCTCTCTATTTTCATAAAAGAAATCTTTATATTTTATAATTGTATTAAAATTTTCTCTTATTCCCTGTGTTGTTGTATAAATTTTACTCTGCACAGGAAGTATCAAAACATTTAATTTTTTTATACCAAAAAGAAGCACTCCTCTCATGAAAAAACCTGCTGCTGCCACTGCCACAATTACATAAACCCAACCTATAAGAGTCTTTTTTTTCTTTTTAAATCTCATCTCAGCATCCTTTGTATAACTTTTTTAATACTTTCCTTTCAATAATTATATTATATTACCCCTCATTTGTAAAGAAATATGCAGATTTTTTAGTACAATGTACTTTTCCAGCGAACACCTATTCCTTTTCCTCTCTAAAAACAAAATATAATTTAATTGCCACTGCTATAACTATTATTCCACCTATTATTTCAAACAAATCAGGAATCTCTCCAAAAAACAGTATTCCCAAAATAAGTGTAAATATTATACTTGAGTAAGCGTATATAGAAACTTCTGACGCTTTTGAATATTTGTAAGCATATGTAAGACCAAACTGTCCAAATGAAGCAAACACCCCTATGCTTATAAGAACTAAAAATTGTGTAAATGTAGGCATTACAAAATCCATCATCATAAGAGGGAACATTCCTAATACAGATATTAAAGAAAATACAAATACAATGGTATTAGGATTTTCTTTTCTGTTTCCAAGATGTCTTACTAGAGTATAAGCTACTCCTCCACATACAGCAGAAGCTACTGCTGAAAGACTTGGCAGAATATTAAAATCAAGTGTAGGTCTTATTATCAGAATAAGTCCAAAAAAACTTATAAAAAATCCAGCTACCTGTATACCTCTAACCTTTTCCTTTAAATAATATGCTGAAAAGAAAAGTACCACAAAAGGTGAAAGTTTAGTGATGATATTAGCATTAGCAAGAGGAAGATTTGCTATTGCATAAAAATTTGTAATAACTCCTAAAAGTCCTGCTATTGATCTCATCAGTAAATATTTTCTATTTCCTTTTTTCCCTAAAAGATCCATAAAATTTTTTGTATTTCTAAGCCCCCATAAAGCTACAAAAAAACTTACCAAATTTCTAAAAAATATTTTTTCAAAAAGAGGTATCCCTTCTGCATACTTAATACTCACTGCCATAAGACTAAATCCCAGTGATGACATAAGCATAAATAATATCCCCTTAGTTTTATTATCAATCATTACTGCCCTCCATTTTATTTTTAAGTACTAAAACAAATATTTAATACTCATTTAAATATTTTACCAAAAAAATAACCAAATGACTATTCTTATTTTCAATTTCCCTATTTTTTTATTATCAATAAACAAAAAGACATTGCTAGATTTAGAAAAATACAGCAATGCCTATTATTTAATTTTTTATAGTCTGTTTTTTTGGAAAAAATGAATAAGTTCTTCTCTGGAAAGTTCAAAAGCATAATTATCAAAACCATCTCTGTTTGAATCTCTTTTTTCATCTTTCATTCCATAAATATATTCCTCTATTGTAGATTTTGTAACAAAACTATAAACTAAAACTTCTTTTCTTCGTCCTATTTTATGAACTTTATCTTGAGTCTGAGATTCTGTAACAGGATCCCACCAAAAATCATAATAAATTATTACATCAGCCCCTATAACATTAAATCCAACTTCTCCAGCTTTTAAAGAAATAAATAGTATCTCTTTCCCATCTTGATTAAACTCCTCTATAAGCTTTATTCTTTTTTTAGTGGCAGTATTCCCATCAAGATATAAAGTTTTATATATTTTAGAATATTTCTCTTCCAATTTTTTCAAGCCTGATATAAATTGTGAGAAAATAATTATCTTGCTTTTCTTTTCCACGAGAGTTTCTAAAAGTTTATTCAATTCCTGCTCTTTTGCCCCTACCTCATAATAGTCACCATTTCCTATTTCAGGATATGTGCAAATTTTTCTAAGCCTAGTTGCTAATTTTAAAATCTGTATCGTTTTAATATTTTCATCTTCAAAAATTTGTCTGCTATATTCTGCCAAAAATTTTTCATAAATCTCTTTTTGTCTAGATTCAAGCTCTAAAATAATTTTTTTCTCTGCTTTTTGAAGAACAGCTTTTTCAACTTTTTCTTTTGTGCTTTTTAAAATATAAGGTTTAATAAAAGATAACAAAACTTTATTATTTGTTTCCAAAATATATTTTTGCTTAAATAAAGAAATTTCTCCAAGATATCCTGGTAAAATTGTTTCAAAAACACTCCAAAGTTCCATGGGATTCTTTTCTATCGGTACTTCTGTCAGAACAAAACAAGAATCTTTTTTTAATGTATTAACAGCTTTAAACATAAGAGTTTTTGCATTTTTTATAGCCTGAGCCTCATCAAGTATTAACGATGAAAATTCAAATTTCTCATAAAGATGTATATCTTTCACCAAAAGACTGTGAGTTGTAAACACCAATTCACCAGGAGAAATATTTAAAATCTTTTCCTCCCTTTCATATGATTCTCCTTCAATTATTCTGTATTTCATATTTTTAAAATATTTCTTTATTCTATTTTCCCACTTGCAAAGTACAACTTTAGGTACTACTGCCATCTGTATAGCCTGTGGATATATTTTTTGCTGTATTCTTAGATAAATAAGAGCTTGAAGAATTTTTCCCAGTCCCATATCATCAGCAACTATTCCTCCCATATTTTTATCCTTTAAACTCATCATCCAATTTACACCAAACTTTTGATGTTCTTTCATAGGAATTTTTATTTCAGGAATAAAAATAAAATAGTCCATACAATTATTTTCTGTAATATTATATTTATTTAAAAAGAAATCAAAATATCTGCTTCTTCTAAATTTACCTGAAATTATTTCTGAATCACTTACAGATATATTATAAAGCATCTCATACATCTTAGTGAGATTTGTATCTTCCACCTTCAAAATATCCCCATTTTTTAATCTATAATATTTTTTTAAAGGCGTTTTAAACAGAATTATTTCAGAAATTTGTGATTTTGAAAAAACATCCGATTCAAAATTAAATACAAAATCTTTTTTCTTAGAAAATGTCAATCTTATATTTCCCTTTAACAAATTTTTTTTATCAAATTCTGGGGTAGAAAAAATATAAATATTAGAAAAATCTTCGCTGTAGTTTTTTATATACTTAATTATAAAATCAAATATTTTATTTTCTGAAGTCATATAAAATCTGTTATTTTCATTGTCATAAGAAAATCCTTTTTGTATAAGCATATCCTCTGCTTCTGATATTACCCTTTTTACCTCAGCACCATCTACAAAAATATCTTCTTCCATATCTTGTTTTCTTTTTCCGTCAAAAATACCTTCAGATACTGCTGTAAGCATATCATCAACAATATCAAATACTATACCTGCTTCTATGGTCTTGGGATGATAAAGAGTGCTTTTCATCTCTTCAATTCCTACTATTTTTATAATTTTTTCAAAGACTTCAATAAATTTTCTCGAATCAAAATTCAGTCTTGAAACTTTTATTTTTTCTTTTTTTGCAAGTTCCTTTAAAATAAAGATAGGAGAAATATCATAATCTGACCTAATAATTTTATAATCTTTATCCTCATCTTCATAAATCATATAATTTCTTCCAAAAGGATACCAATTTTTCAATTTGTCTGTATGGATTATTATATCTTTTTCTGTTCTTTTTAATTCTATTTCAGGATAAATATCTTTTTTCAAATAATTTAAACACATTTTTTCACAAAGAGGAAGTATTCCTCCCAAAAGAAAATATGGTACTCTTATATTCCCTCTTCTTATGATATTTTCTGACTCTTCCTGCATTATACTTTTTAAAATTTCAAAAAATTCAAGTGAATATTCATCAAATTTATCTTCTGGTCTTACTGCGATCCCTTTTCCAAAATATATTGTTTCATTTAATCTGTTATAAAAAAATTCTTTCATCCTTGGCAAAAACATATAACTTTCTCCAAGTGTTTCATTTATTTCAATATTTTTCAATGTTATGTAAGGTGATTTTTTATTTTCAAAATCTATTTTAAAACTTATAAAAAATCTAAACTTTTTTTCATTCTGTTGATTTAAAAAAGCAGGAAGGCTCGTCAAATGCCCCTCTTTTTTTAAATTTTTTGGAGTGTATATCCCCGTTTTCATTTTTTTTGCACAATCAAATTCTTTTATTATTTTGTTCATCTCTGCAAGTATCTCTTCATCCATGCTATTTCTCCATTAGTAAGTTTTATTTCATAAATATAATATCATATAAAATTGAAAATATATAATCTTATTTAAAAAATAAAAAATTTTTTCTGAATTTTTTTCAGAACATTAATTTAAAATTCATTGTATTTGTATGAGCGATAAGATTTTATAATATAATATAAAAACTATGTTTGATTTTGTATTAAAAAGTCAGAAAAAATCATTGCTTATTTCTATATTATATGATATTCTTCTTGAGAAACTATGAGTTTTAGAAATATAAAAAGCGCCAGAACTTGATTAAATATAAGTTGACGAGGACTGAAGACATTCGAAATTATCGGCGGGTACTTCAGAGGGGGCTGCACCCTGAGAAACTTTACAAAACCACTGAGTAATCAATGGGACAAAAGAGTTTAAGCAGCAATTCTCATAGTAAACGAACATTTAAAAGTAAATATTAGGAGGTTTATTATGTGTGGAATTGTTGGTTATATAGGACATGGGGACACAAAAGAAATTATTTTAGATGGACTTAAGGCTTTAGAATATAGGGGATATGACTCTTCTGGAATGGCTCTTATCACTCAAGGAGAAATAGTTGTTGAAAAAAAAGCTGGAAAAATTCAAAATCTTGCAGACAGCATAGAAGGAAAAAATCTATCTTCTGAAATAGGTATAGGACATACAAGATGGGCTACACATGGAGTTCCATCTGATATAAACTCACATCCTCATTATAGCATGGATAAGTCAACTGCTGTTGTTCACAATGGAATAATTGAAAATTATCAAACACTTAGAAAAGAGCTTGAAGAAAAAGGATATGTATTTGCTTCTGACACTGATACTGAAGTAATTTCACAACTTATTCAAGAACTTTACAACGGTAACCTACTAGACACTGTAATAAAAGTTTTAGAAAGACTTGAAGGAAGTTATGCTATAGGAGTAATACACAAAAATCATCCAAATGAACTTATTTGTGCAAGACAGCACAGCCCTTTAGTAATAGGAATTGGAGAAAACGAAAACTTTATCGCCTCAGATATTTCTGCTCTTTTAAAATATACTAAAAATGTTTATTATTTGGAAGACGGAGATATTGCTGTTATTAAAAATAACGAAATAAATATTTATGATGAAAAGAAAAATTCTGTAACAAGAAATAAAAAATATATAGAGTGGAATCTTGAACAAGCTGAAAAATGCGGATATCCTCACTTTATGCTAAAAGAAATTTATGAACAGCCTGAAGCTGTAAAAGAAACAATAAATAAGAGAGTTCATAGTGAAAAAGCAGATTTTTCTGATATTTTAACTTACGAAGATATAAAAAATATAAATAAAATATATATTGTAGCCTGTGGTACAGCTTATCATGCAGGGCTTCAAGGGCAGTTTGCTCTTCAAAAAATTGCCGGACTTGATTCTTCAGCGGATATAGCTTCTGAATTTCGTTACAATGATCCTTTTATCGATAAAAATACAATGGCTATTTTTGTAAGTCAATCAGGTGAAACTTCTGACACTTTAGCAGCCATGAAAGAGGCTAAGAAAAAAGGAGCTTTAACTGTAGCTATAACAAATGTTGTAGGATCTACTATATCAAGAGAAGCAGATAAAGTTATATACACAATGGCAGGTCCTGAAATTGCAGTCGCTTCAACAAAAGCATATATTACACAAGTAACAATTTTTTATCTTTTGGCTCTTTATATTGCTGAATTAAAAAACAATATTTCGGAAACAGATTATAAAAAATATATGAAAGAAATAGAAACTATTTCTGAAAAAGTAGAATTTATTCTTGAAAATCATAATATTATTAAAGAAACAGCAAAATTTTTTAAAGATAAAACAAATGGATTTTATATAGGAAGAGGACTTGATTATAAAACTGCTCTTGAAGGCTCTTTAAAGATAAAAGAGGTTTCCTATATTCATACTGAAGCTTTTCCTGCTGGAGAACTTAAACATGGAACAATTGCTCTTATTGAAGAAGGAACACCTGTTGTTGTCATTGCTACACAGAAAAAACTTATTGAAAAATCAGTTTCGAATATAAAAGAAGTAAAGGCAAGAGGAGCATATATTATTACTATAGGATATGAAAACTGTACAAATCTTAAAGAAGTTTCTGATAAATTTATAAGTATACCTGAATGTAACGATATATTTGCTGGATTTCTGTCAGTAGTTCCTCTTCAGCTTCTAGCTTATTATACTTCAGTTGCTAAAGGAATCGATGTAGATAAACCAAGAAATCTTGCAAAATCAGTAACAGTTGAATAAAATATAAAAAGGACTGCAAAAGTCCTTTTTTATTTTATCTATTTTTATATGAAAGAAGTTTCTTTTCCATAGCTTCTGAAGTTCTGTTTATAGCAGCTTCTGCCTCTTCCTTATCCAATCTATAAAATTCATTGAATAATAAATCTATAACAAAAAGCTGCGCCATTCTGGCTGCAATGCTTCCAGTTTGCTTAGGACTTTCTCTTGAACCACAAAGAAGAATAATATCTGAATGTTCTGCTGCAAAACTTTTTGCATGATGTGTTACAAGAACTGTCTTTGCTCCTCTTTTTCTCGCTTCTGACAGTAATTTAGGTCCATCCTCTGTTGCTCCAGAATAAGAAAATAAAATTACTACATCATTTCTATCACAATTTGCTACTGTGATTGTTTGAAGATGGGAATCAGGAATATAAGAAAAGTTGCTTGATACAGTAATAAATCTTGCCCAAAGTTCTTGAGCCATAATTCCACTGCTTCCTTGCCCAAAACAATAAATATGTTTGGCATTTTTTAAATATTTAGCTGCCTCTTTATAAGCATCTTCATCTATAAGCTGAAGTGTTTGATTTACAGAAGCCATATTATAAGCAAAAAGTTTTTTTGCCATATCTATAAAAGAATCTTCTGGTAAAATCTCCTCATAGGCATCTATTTCGCCGTCTATAAGCTTTGCACTATTTGCTTCTGCAAGAGCATATTTAAACTCTTTGTATCCTTTAAAACCTAGAATCTGACAGAAACGAAAAACTGATGATTCACTGACAGAACACACAGCAGCCATCTCATAAATAGACATATATTGAGGCTCTGAAGTATTTGAAAGAATATAGTCAGCTATTCTTTTCAGTGGTTTGCTCAAAGTAAGGTATTCATTTGTAATTTTTGTCAAAACATTATTTTTTATAATAACCGCCCCTTTTCAGATTTCTTTTTGAAACTTTCATTATTTTTAAGAACATTATATCATCTTTCAGATTTAAATAAAACATTTTTGTATTTTTTTGTTTTTTAAAAATAAAATTTTATTTTTTTTTAAAAGAATATTGACATTTTATTTTTTTTTTAGTATCATATCAGTGTGAATAACAAACTAATGTTTAAAATATAAACTTAATGAAAAAAAATAAAAATAAAGGAGTGGTTTCAATATGAGAAATTTAGAAAAATTCCATGGTGTTATCCCTGCATTTTATGCTTGCTACGACAACAACGGTAATGTTAGTCCAGAACGTGTAAGAGCTTTCACTCGTTACCTTATCGAAAGCGGAGTTAAAGGTGCATATGTTGGAGGATCTTCAGGAGAATGTATATACCAAACTGTTGCTGAAAGAAAATTAGTTTTAGAAAACGTAGTTGCTGAAGCACAAGGAAAATTAACTATAATAGCCCATGTTGCTTGTAACAGTACAAAAGAAAGTATGGAACTTGCTAGACATGCAGAATCTCTTGGAGTAGATGCTATAGCTGCAATTCCTCCTATCTATTTCCGTCTTCCAGAACACGCAATCGCTAAATACTGGAATGATATTTCAAGTGCTGCACCAAACACAGACTTCATCATTTACAATATACCACAATTAGCAGGAGTTGCTTTAACACCTTCTCTATTAAAAGAAATGTTAAAAAATCCTAGAGTTATTGGAGTTAAAAACTCTTCTATGCCTATTCAAGATATCCAAACATTTAAATCAATAGCAGGAAAAGACAGCGTTATATTCAACGGTCCTGATGAGCAATTTATCGGTGGATTATTAATGGGAGCTGACGGTGGAATCGGAGGAACTTACAGTGCAATGCCTGGGTTATTCCTTAAAATGCATGAATTATTTAAAACAGGAACTCCTGAAAACCTTGCTCTTGCAAGAGAAATTCAATATGCAGTAAACGATATTATAGCAGGATTATGCTCTTGTAAAGGACAAATGTATGCTGTAATAAAAGAAACTCTTCGTATTAACCACAATTTAAATATCGGTGGAGTTGCTGCTCCATTCGCTAACCTTTTCCCTGAAGATATGGAAAAAGTTCAAGCTGTTGCTAAATTAATAAGAGATACAGAAGCTAAATATTTATAATTACTTTTAATAAACAGTGAAAAAACAGTCCTTAGGGGCTGTTTTTTCATTATATCTTTTATATTAGAAATTAGAAAAGGATATTACATTAATACGCAATATCCTTTTCTAAACTATTTTAAAACTTATTGTTTATTTAATTACTTCTTATAAATACATCTACCATCAGCCTGATGGCAAGGAGTCATTGTTATCTCTGTTAATTGTGTATTATGAGGGATATTTGCAGCATAAACAATAGTATCTGCTACATCGTCAGGAGTAAGAGCCTCTATTCCTCTATAAACTGCATCAGCTCTTTCTTTATCTCCATTGAATCTAACCATGCTGAATCCTGTTTCAACGACTCCTGGCTGAATATTTGTAACTTTTATAGGAGTATCAACAAGATCTATTCTGAGTCCATCGCTTAAAAGTTTTACAGCAGATTTTGTTGCACAGTAAATTGCTCCTCCAGCATAAGCAGCTGTTCCTGCAATTGAACCAATGTTAATTACATGACCTTCCATTTGATATTTTAGCATAAGAGGGACAACAACTCTTATTACATAAAGCATTCCTTTTATATTTGTATCAACCACAGTATCTATATCTTCTATTTCGGCCAAATATACCTTATCCAATCCACGAGCAAGTCCGGCATTATTTACAAGTATACTTATTTTCTGCCATTCTTCTGGAAGTTCAGAAACAGCTTTTTCTATTCCTTTAGCATCTCTTACATCTACTACTAAAAGTTTTATTTCAACATCATATTTTTCTTGAATCTCTTTTTTAAGAAGTTCACCTTTTTCAGCATTTCTTATCATAAGAATTAGTTTGCATCCCATTTTTGCAAATCCAAAAGCTGTACTTTTTCCTATTCCAGCTGTTGCTCCTGTAATAAGCACCACTTTTCCTTTTAATCTGCTTTCCATAAAATCCCTCCTATTTTAACCCAATATATATTTAGTTTTTATCTTATCCACTGTATCATACATATTTGTTTCACTGTTTATTTCCACACTGTAATCACATGAAATTTTATACAAAAACTTTCTTTTTTCATAAAGTTCAATAAGTCTTTCATATACATTTTCTGTTTGTAAAAGAGGACGATTTTTTCTTCTTTTTACCCTTTCGTATATACAATCTATATCGCAGTTGAGATATACTACAAAAGAGGTTTCCTGAAGGCTTTTAATATTGTTATTGTCTATTATTGCCCCTCCCCCTGTAGAAATAACAATATTATTTTCAGCAGATTCTTTGGCTATTATCTTTCTTTCTAAATCTCTAAAATAACTTTCTCCATCCTGCTCAAAAATCTCTGCAATAGTTCTGTTCTCTATCCTTATTATTTCTTTATCTATATCAATGTGTTTCATATCAAGTGCCTTTGCCAAAAGCTTTCCTATAGTTGTTTTTCCACTGCCCATAAATCCAATCAGAGCAATATTATCTTTCATATTTTCACCTCTCATTTTTAGTATATCATACCCTCTGTATATTTCATATATTAATTTTCAAAGAAATATATTTTTATTTTTTTTAAATTATAATATAATAAAAGAGAGTATATTAAAATTAAGGAGATTAAAATGGAAGATAGAATTTTAATTATAAATACAGGGGGAACTATCTGTATGATACATCAAGAAAAAGATAATCCATACAGCCCTCTAAGACCTGCAAATGATTGGAGTGAAATTTCAAAAGATTTTCCCGTTTTAGAAAAATTTCCAATAGATTATTATCAGCTTAAACCTCTTATAGATTCATCAAATATGTGTCCAGATGTATGGATAAAACTTGCTGATATTATCTCTAAAAATTATCATAAATACAGAGGGTTTGTAATTCTTCATGGAACAGATACAATGGCATATACGGCTTCCGCTCTTTCTTTTGCACTAAAAAATTTAGGAAAACCTGTTATCCTTACAGGTTCACAAAAACCTCTTCAAGAAACAAGAAGTGATGCTCTGCAAAATCTTATTACATCAATTGAAATTGCAGGGCATTCAATGTATGATATCCCTCTTATCCCTGAAGTTGCAATTTTTTTCAGAGATTCTCTTATTAGAGGAAACAGAGCCAGAAAAAATGATGCTACAAACTATTTTGGTTTTTCGTCCCCAAACTGTCTTCCTATTGGAGAAGCAGGAGCAGAAATAAAAATTTCAAGAAATATTTCTCCTATTCCACAAAAGAAATTTTATATAGAACCATATTTTGATAACAGTGTTCTTATGCTTGAGCTTTTTCCTGGAATAAAAGCAGAATTTTTAAAAAAACTTTTTGCAAGTATAAGTGATTTAAAAGGTGTTGTATTAAAAACATACGGAAATGGAAATGCTCCCACTGACGATGAGTTTATTGAGGTTATTGAATTTTTAAATTCGTTGGGAATTATAGTAGTAAATATCTCTCAATGTACAACTGGAACTGTAAAAATGGGATTGTATGAAGCAAGTAGCCGTCTTATAAAGGCTGGAGTGATAAGTGGAAGTGATCTGACTCCTGAGGCAGCGATTACAAAACTTATGTATCTTTTAGGAAAAAAATTATCTAATGAAAAGATTAAGAAAAATATGATGATGAACTTAGCTGGAGAGCAATCTGTAAGTCAATACAACTGTCATTTTAGAAATGAAAATTTTTCTAAAAAATTCTCTTATTCTGTATCTCTCCCAAAGAAAATCTCCACAGATGATTTGGTAAAGATAGATGTTGATGTAAATGATATTGTCCTAAAAAATAAAGAAAAATCTTCTGCTGATTTTAAGCTTGATATTCTTAACAGCTCTGAAGACAGCACAGGAAAAAGCCATATTTTAGAAAAAAATTTAGAAAACAGTCAATCTATTTTCACTGCAATATCTTATACTTCAAAAAACTATATTTTCAGTGATGATAAACTGATTATAAATCTTTCTTCTCAAGAGGAGTTTTCATTTAAAAATATGAATATAAATATATTTTATGAGAATTTATAAGTCCTTTCAAAAAATAAAAATGGAAATAAATTCTAAGCATTAAAAATATCTGCGTAATTTATGCAGTGAAGCAGAATACTGAAAATTTGGTGTTTGAGAGAAACAAGTTTCAAATTTTCTTTCTGCAAACAATATAAATAGCATGATATTTTTTCGAGCAGAATTTATTTCCATTTAATCACATTAATATTTTTTTAGATTTGGGAATTGAGCATCAAGTGCTTCATCCATTTGCTCAGTCATTTTTTCGTTTTCTTCTGTTAAGAATTTATCAAAATCTCCTGTAATTTCAATAGTTTTAATTGTATCACCTTGAGCAACAGCATCTACAACTTTTTGGTCTTCATCAGATACAACTTCTCCAAAAATTGTATGGTGATAGTTAAGCCATGGAGTTTCTACGTGAGTTATAAAGAATTGTGAACCGTTTGTATTTTTTCCAGCATTTGCCATTGCAAGAAGTCCTTTTTTGTTAAAAATTACTCCTTCTTTAAATTCATCACCAAACTGATATCCAGGTCCTCCTGCACCAGTTCCTGTAGGATCTCCTCCTTGAATCATAAAGTCTGCTATAACTCTATGAAAAGTAAGATTATCATAGTATCCTCTTTTTGCTAAATGAGCAAAGTTTAATACTGTAAGAGGGGCTACTTCTGGAAAAAGTTTTAAATTTATTTCTCCTTTATCTGTAACTATTTTTGCATTTAATACTAAATCTGACATTGATTTAACCTCCGTTTGATTTTTTAATATTTTTATTTTCTTACCTGCAATCCCTTGTCCTGCAAGTATATTTCTTCCTATTGTTACTAAAAATATTACCACAATAAAACCTAAAAGTGTTCTCAGCATTTCATACTCTCCTTATTTTTCTTCTGCTGCTTTTTTCAGCTCATCTCTTGAAACAGTACCAAAAATTTCATATTTCCATCTTGAATTTATATCATTTTGAACTCTTTCAATCTCTTTGTCATTTTCAGAAATCATATCATTGATATCTCTTTTTTTCTCTCTCACATCAACAATTTTTCCTGAAATCTCCATTTCTGCATCATATTGAATACACTCTTTTAAATCTGCTTCAAGCTGTGCTTCCTCTTTAAGAAGAACATCAAGTTTTTCAAGAAGAATCCTTTTTTTCTTTTTAAGATCTTTTACAGCATACTCAAACATTCTTTTAGTTACTTCTGCTCCGGATCTTCCTTTTAAGCTCTCTCTCAAAGCAATATTTTTTTCAATATATTCCTTTGTAAGCCCATTTGACTGAGCTATTTTATCTACTATATCTTTGAATTTCTCAATCTCTTCTTGGCTTTTATCTCTTATATCAAGTTCAGCAACTCCTAAATATAGTTTTTCATATTTTGGAATAATTTCATCTTTTATAAGTTTTATTTTTTCACTATCTTTTTCAGCTTCAGCTTTCTGCAGTTCAAACTCTGCATTTTTTAATATCTGAAGCATAACCTCTGTATTATAATCTTTAAAATCTTTTTTATTCATATTATTTCTCACCGTAATATTGATAATAGTGACACTCTATTCCACCATTATAAAGTTTTCTTTTTTTAGTTGCCTTTTTATCAAAATATTTTTCAAATTCAGGATATGATGTGATTATATAATAAGACCATTTTGGAAATCTTGTTCTGCATACATCTCCAAGCAGTCTGTAAAGTCTTTCAACCTTTTCATCATTTAAAAGTCTTTCTCCATATGGAGGATTTGTTACAAGGCAACCTTTTTCAGCCATATTTTCTACTTCAAGAAAATTCTTTGTTTCAAAAAGTATATCCTCTTCCACTCCTGCTTTTTCAGCATTTTCTATTGCTGTTTTTATTGTTTCTAGATCTATATCTGAAGCATATACCATAACTTTATTTTCGTAATCTTCCTGTGAAAAAGCTTCATCTCTTAAATCTATCCATAAATCCTTTGGAATAACTTTCCAATCTTCAGCAGCAAAGTTTCTGTTTACTCCAGGAGCAATATTTCTTCCTATCATAGCAGCTTCAATAGCAATAGTTCCTGTTCCACACATTGGATCTAAGAAAGGTCTGTCGCCCCCCTTCCATCTGCTAAGTTTTACAAGAGCTGCTGCCATAGTTTCCTTTAAAGGAGCTTCATTGATAAGATTTCTGTATCCTCTCTTATGTAATCCATTTCCACTTGTATCAATCATTATTGTAAAGATATCTTTATTCCCTTGAATTTTTATTCTGAATAATGCACCGTCTTCAGGAAATTTTTCAATATCATATACCTCTTTCATATTCTCTACAATAGCTTTTTTAGCTATTCTTTGGATATCAGATTTTGAAAACAATTTACATTTTACAGCACTGACCCAGCTTATTGGAAATTCTCCATTTTTTTCGATTATTTCACTCCATTTTATTTTCTTTACATTTTGAAAAAGTTCTTCAAAACTAAGAGCTTTAAACTCTCCCATTTTTATAAATATTCTGTCTGCACATCTTAAATGAATGTTAGCTTTCACTACCTCTTTAAAATTTCCTTTAAATTCAACTTTTCCGTTAAAAGTTTGTACATCTCTAAATCCAAGCTCTATACACTCATCTCTTACTATACTTTCAAGTCCCATAGTTGATGATGCAATTATTGTAAAATCTTTCATTATTTTTGTTTCTCCTTGTTTCTCTCTTTTCTTAAAATTTAATTAACTATTTTCTTCTATTCTTTCTCTTGCCTTTTCTTTCTTATTTTTTAACACTCTTAAATAAATAAGCTTTAATATTGCAAATATAGGCACACCTAAAAACATTCCCAACGTTCCCATAATATTTCCCATAATGATTACAGAAGCGATTATCCAGAAAGAGCTAAGCCCTACACTTTTTCCCAAAATTTTTGGTCCTATTATATATCCGTCAACATTTTGTGCTATTATTATTGCAAGAAGCAGATATATACATTTTATCGGATTTGATAAAAGTACAAGCACAAATGCTATAACTCCTGCTGCTATTGAACCAAAATAAGGTATCATATTCCCTACACCTATCATCACTCCGTTAAGAAGAGCATAAGGAACATCTGCTATCTTCATCACGACAAAAGAGATAAGCCCAACTATAAAAGATATCACTATTCTTCCAACCATATAGTTAAGAAAAATATTTTTACACTCTATCAGAAAATTCAGTCCCTCATCAGCCTCCTTTTCTCCATAAAAAATAAATATCATATTTTTTATATACTTCATGAAATACTCTCTGTCATATATAAAATACAGTGCCAGAAAAGCTCCTAAAAATATTATAAATATCTCCATTATTAAATCAATTACATTAAGTCCCACAGAGATAAGAATATTTTTTATATTGTTCATATTATTTACAAAAAAATCTTGTATCTCTTGCTTTATTTCTTCTCCGTCAAGCAAAAGAAGATTTTTTTCTCTCAAATAAATAAACACATCTTCTAAATATTCATTAAATCTCTCTTGAAATGCTGGAAATTTATCTATAATCTCTTCAAAACTATCTATTATATTAGGAACAAACCACAAAAGGACTACTACAATAAATATCATAAAAAATATAAGAGATGTTATCAGTGCCATTCCTCTTTTAAATTTTAATTTTTTTTCTGAAAATTCTACTAAAGGATTTAAAAGCACTGCTATAAATACAGCATATATAAATGGACGAAGATATTTTGTTCCTCCGTTTATAATATTTAAAAGTCCTTCCATATTTTGAAACATAGTCTGTATGATTATCAGCAGAACTCCTGTTATAAAGATTTTTGCAAAAATATATTTATATTTCATCTGCTACCGCCTTTTTTATCTTGCTACTCCATCAAGTTCCTCTTCATAATTACTTTCTCCTGTAATTTTTATAAGCAGTCTGTCAGGAACACCTATTATTGTATCTCCAGTATTAGAAATCCAGCCTTGTTTTACACAAATCTTTAGAGGAGAGTTTGAAGATGTTACTCTTATTTTCATATTTTCAATACGAACATTTACTCCGCCAAGAACTGTATCTACAAAATAATCTTTTGGTTCTTCATGAAGAGAATAGACATATTTAAGCTGATTATCCACATATATCTCTGCCTTACTTCCCCCCTGAGAAGTAAGCCCTAAAGTATGTTTTACAAGAGCAGAAAAAAACAAAATTATAATAAGATATATTACCGTATCTCCTTTTTTAAAATAACAAGGTTTTCTTCTCACTTTTTCTCTCCATATTTACAATCTCTGTTTTCTTTAGAATTTTTTTCCTATTCTTTCACCCATAAAGATTTTTGTTTCTATACCATTGATGCTGTTTTCAAGAATATCTCTATCTATTTCAACTCTATCTTTTTCAATAAACATTATTACTGTTGAACCTCCAAAATAGAAATATCCTTTTTCATCACCTTTTTGTACAACACTGTCAGGAATATAAGTTTGTTTTATTCCCCCTACCATTGTTGCTCCTATTTCACTTATGCAAATATCCCCAAATTTTTCTGTTGAAAGTATTGAGTATTCTCTTTTATTCTCACAGAAAATTCTGAAATTCTGTCTTATAGCATGGGGAGAAACAGAATAGTAATATCCTTCTATCTCTTTACTTTTTGAAATTTTTCCATCTGCTGGAAAATGAAATCTATGATAATCCACAGGGGCAAGTCTAATTATTGCCATTATTCCCCCTTGATATTTTTCTGCAAGGGTTTCATCTTTAAAAAATTCTTTCAAAGTAAACTCCTCACCTTTTAGAAAAAATTTACTGCTGTCATGCATATTCTCAATTACAAGAATTTTTCCGTCTGCTGGAGAAACGAGAATATCTTCATCATAATCTATTTTTCTTGCTCCTGGTTTTAATTCTCTTATAAAAAAGTCATTAAAAGATTTAAAATCTTTTATTCTTTTTTTACTCTCTCCCATATTTATATTATGTTCCTGCACAAATTTTTCTATTAGTTCACATGATTTAGGACTGTCCATTTTCTTTCCATACCATGCTGAAAGAAATTTTTTCTTTACAACAGCTTCTAGTGAAAGTGTTCCAAATGGATTATAATATAAAAATTTTAAAAATTTTTCTCCAGGGACTTTTTCAATTTCTACTTTTTCTGTATCCCTATTTATATATTCTATCTCTCTAAATTCCATTTTTTCTCCTGATTTATATATTTTTACTCTATTTTTATAGATTTTTTCTTCTCTTTATTATATAATTTAATAAAAGTTCAATATAAGAGAAAGAAATTTCTCTTCTGTATTTTACCACACTTTACTGAATATTGAAACATTAATAATTTTAACTTTAGTATAGTCAACACAAAATATTTTTACGGAGGAAGTTTATGAAAAAAAGAATTGCTTTGATTGCACATGACAAGAAAAAAGATGAACTGGTTGCTTTTGTTAAAGAACATGTCAACTTTTTCAAAGAATATGAACTGGTTGCTACTGGAACTACAGGAGGAAGAATAATGGATGCAACAGGGCTTACTATTAAAAGATATCTTTCAGGACCTCTGGGAGGAGATCAACAAATTGGAGCAGATGTTGCAAATCATCTTATAGAGGCTGTTTTCTTTTTCCAAGATCCTCTTACAAGTCAGCCTCACGAGCCTGATATCAGAGCTCTTGGAAGACTTTGTGATGTTCACAATATTCCTATGGCTACAAATGAAAGAGCTGCTCAGCTGCTTATTACAGGGCTTAAATTTGAAAATGGAGCTCTGTAAACAATAATTTAAATAAAGTTTATACATTAAAACAGGAGCGAAAAATTATCCGCTCCTGTTATCATTTTACTTCTATCTTTCAATGGTAAATCTTCTTCCTAACTGATTTCTTAAAAGACTTACAAATCTTATTTTATTGCTCATCATAAGGGGTATTATTATTTGTTGTCCCTCATTTGTTATTACATCAAGGACAGCTTCAAGTTTCTTTTTCTTTCCAACGGCTTGTTCTTTTAATACACAGCTTTTTACATCTTCAAAATCAAAAGAAACATCTTTACTTTTTAATTTTTTTTCATTAAAATCCAAAGTTATTTTATAGCTGAAATATAATTTTAAGTGTCTTATACTCAAAATTATAAAAATTATTCCTGCTGCAAGATCTGTTTTTGCAAAATTTTTAGCATAGCTTATATACAGTTCAAGAATTCCTGCTGCAAGAAAAGGGATTCCTGTTCCAATCCATACAGCTGCTCTTTTAGCTTCTAAAGTAAACTTTTCAACTCCCTGCCCCTGTATATTTTTATCCAGTTTTTTTATAAAATCTTCGTAAAAAAACATTCTTCCTCCAAAATCTTTTCTTTTTCTTAGTCTTTTAATAGTCTATCTAAGTAAGTATCTTTAAAGTCTAAATTATGAACAGAGTTTATGTATCTTACTGTTTTACTGCTTCCTCTTACTACAAGAGTCTGAGTTCTTGCAATATTTCCTTTTCTTTTTACCCCTTCAAGAAGATCTCCTGATGTAATTCCTGTTGCAGAAAATATTATTTCATCTGTTTTTACCATTTCTTCTAAAAGAAGTTTTTTACCAACTTCCACCCCTGCTTCCTCACATCTTCTTTTTTCATCTTCTGAAATTTTATCGTTTTTATCATCAGAACCTTTTACATCACTTCTAAGAAGAAGTCTTCCTTGCATATCTCCACCTAATACTCTTATTATTGCAGCAGAGATAACTCCTTCAGGAGCTCCTCCAATTCCATAAAGCATATCTACATCAGAGTCAACTATTGATGTAAGAATAGAACCTGCCACATCTCCGTCAGGAAGAGCATAAAGTTTTGCTCCAAGCTCTCTTATCTGTCCCATAGCTTTTTTATGTCTTGGTTTGTCAAGAACAACTATCATCATATCTTTTACATCTTTATTAAGTGCTTTTGCTACGCTTCTTATATTATCTTCTAATGATTTATCAAGATCAATTGCACCTTTTGCTTCAGGTCCTACAACAAGCTTTTCCATATACATATCAGGAGCTTTTAAAAGAGATCCTTGTTTTGCTGCTGCAAGAACTGCTATTGCATTAGGCTGTCCTTGTGCTGTCATTCTTGTTCCTTCAATAGGATCAACTGCAATATCAACTGCATACAGCTCTTTATCTTTAAACTCCTCTGCAGTTTCAGGATTATATTTTAAACCTAATTTTTCTCCAATATAAAGCATAGGAGCTTCATCTATCTCTCCCTCTCCAATCACTATTTCACCATCAATTTTTATTCTGTTAAGAACATTTCTCATAGCTTCTACTGCTGCTCCGTCAGCTAGGTTTTTATCTCCTCTTCCCACCCATTTTTGTGCTGCAAGAGCTGCTGCTTCAGTTACTCTGGCGAATTCCAGTGCTAATTCTCTTTCCATTTAAAATTTTCCTCCTTGATTATTCTGCTACTCTATAAATTATTTCTCCTGGTTTTACCATTTGGAGTTTATTTCTCACAATTTTTTCTTTAGTGCTTATCTCTTTCAGGCTCTCAATCTCCTGATTATATTTTTCTATCTGCTCTTCTATACTTATTTCTGTTTTTTTTAGTTCAGCAAGTTCTTTTTCCAACTTTGATACTTTCATATAACTTCTATAAATATTAGGAGCAAAACTTGCCAAATTTAAAATTATAAAAAGAACTGCAAGTACTCTTTTTCCATTGATCATAAGATATCCGCCCTATTTTATTTACTGTTTCTTTGTTTAATCTCTTTTTCTGTTTCTCTCTTCAGATGTTTTAATTTTTGAGCTATCATTTTTTTAGACATAGGAGATATTCTCTCAATAAAAAGAGTTCCAGACAGATGGTCAAATTCATGTTGGAAAGCTTTAGCCAAAAATCCTGTCATTATTTCCTCTTTTATCTCTCCATTTTCATTCATATATTTTACTTTTATTTCATAAGCTCTTTTTACTTTTCTGTATATTCCAGGAACACTTAAGCAACCCTCATCAGCTTCTGAGATCTCTTCTGAAAAACTTAATATCTCAGGATTAATTATTTTTCTTTCAACTCCATCCCCAATATCAATAACAAAAAATCTTTCATTTATTCCCACTTGTGGTGCTGCAAGTCCAACACCTTCTGCATTGTGCATTGTTTCCACCATATTATTAAGTATTTCTAAAAGTTCATCTGTTATTTTTTCTACAGGAACAGATTCTTTTCCAAGACACTCTTCTCCATATTTTTTTATTTCATATATCATTTTACACTTCCTCCTTATTTTATATTATATAAGATTTACAGGGTCAATATCAACTACTATTCTGCACCCTTCATCATCAAAGTCGGTCAAAATTTTTTCCAACTCTTTTTTATAATAATCTATATTTTTTTTACTTCCCTTTATAAATATATTCTCTCTGTATCTGTCTTTCACTTTGTATACAAGACTCCTATTAGGTCCATACACTTCAATATAATCCCTTTTTACTGCTTGAAACAGCTTTTCTGCTGTTTTAATTAGTTTGTCCTCTTTTGTAGAAGATATACCTATATTTATTATTTTTGAAAATGGAGGATAACCCAAAATTTTTCTTCCCTCTATCTCTGTGTTATAAAATCCTTCATAATCATTTTTCATTATTTTATCCATAACATAATTTTCAGGCTGATAAGTTTGAATTATTACTTTTCCTGTCTTATCCCCTCTTCCTGCTCTTCCTGCTGCCTGTGTAATAAGCTGGTATGTCTTTTCTCCTGCTCTGAAATCTGGAAAACTTAAAATCATATCAGCATTTATTACTCCCACAAGAGTTACATCAGGAAAATGCAGTCCCTTTGCAATAAGCTGTGTCCCTATCATTATATCATATTCTTTATTTAAAAACTTTCTGTAAGTTTCCTTATAAAAATCTTTTTCTTTGGCATTTTCTGAATCCATTCTCACAACAGGAACATCAAAGTATTCTTTTAGTTTATGCTCAACCTGTTCTACACCTTTTCCGCCAAAATCTAAATTTGTACTTCCACACTTACTGCATCTTCCTTCAAATTTTTTTTCAGTTCCACAGTAGTTGCATTTCAATGTTTTTCTGCTGTGATAATAACTCATCTTTATGGAACAATGCCCACATTCTTCTATATGTCCACAATCTTTACACTGAACCATTGTAGAATACCCTTTTCTGTTAAGAAGAAGTATCACCTGCTCTTTTCTTAATAATGTTTCTCTTATATTTTTCAAAAGTTCTTTACTGAAAAAACTGTCTTCTTCCTCTTTCATATCCACAATTTCAACTTCAGGAAGTTTTGCATTATTATATCTTGATTCAAGAGTAAGAAGCTCAAACATTCCTATTTTTCCATAATAATAGCTTTCTACAGAGGGAGTGGCAGAACCTAAAATAATTTTACAATTTTCTAACTGCCCTCTTTTAAGAGCTATATATTTTGCATTATATATAGGACTTGTATCCTGTTTATAGCTTCCCTCATGTTCTTCATCTACAACTATATACTGAAGATTTTTAACAGGAGCAAATATTGCTGAACGAACTCCAAGAACTACCTTTTTTTCTCCTGAATATATTTTTTTCCACTCTTCTCCTCTTTCCTTTGCGGTAAGTTTACTATGAAGAATAGCTACTCCATGACTAAACTCTTTTTGAAATCTTTCGACCATCTGAGGAGTAAGAGAAATTTCGGGAACTAAAAATATTGAACCTTTGCCTTTTACAAGAGCATCTCTTATAAGGCTTATATATACCTCTGTTTTTCCAGAACCTGTTATTCCCTTTATAAGAAAATAATTTTTATTTGAATTTTCTATCTCATCTTTTATTTTTTGTTGACTTTCTGTAAGAGAGGCATTTACAGATATTTTTTCATCTTTTTTTTCCTGTACCTCTTTTTCTTCTCTGTCTTTTACTCTTCTTATAAAGGAAAGTTTCTCCTCTTTTAAAAGTTTTTCCACAACCTTTTTAGAAAATTTATTTTCAAGACTGGATTTTATCATTTCGCTTTTTCTTGTAAAATATTCTTTAAGTTTAATGAGATCAGCTGAAAAGATATTTTCTTCCTCAAAATTGTCAGCCGTAAAATTATAACATATTTTTTTATTCATGTTTACTGTTAAAATTTTATTTTCTATAGCCCATTTAATAAAATCATTTGAAAAATGTGTCCGAAGAACTGGTTTTGTTACTTGTTCTCTCTGTAAAAAATAATCTATTACAGGATTTAAAAAATCAGCTCTCCCTTTTTCTGTCAGTTTATATACCTCATCATATTTTATTTTCAGATCTGAAGGGATTGCTGCTTTTATTATCTGCTCAAATTTACACATATAATATTTTGATACCCACAAAAGAAGATTGATATATTCTTTATCAAGTGATACCTCATTTACAAGCTTTCTTTTTATAGGAAGAACAGCAAAAGGAAATTCTGTTTCAGTTTCTTCTGCCACTATAAAAGCTCCTTGCTCTCTTCTTCTAAAATTAACAGCTACCCTATCTCCTATTTCATACTCATCATCTTTATCACAATAGGTAAAAAAAGAGTTTGTACCATCTACACACAATTTATAATATCTCACTTTTTCACCTCAATCTTTTGTTCTTGTTTAAGATATATTTTTATTTCATCTGAATCTTCTAGACTCTCTCCAGAAGCTGGATATTGCTTCTCAACTGTTCCTATTCCCTCTGCTTTTATATCAAAATTTTCATTTTTAAATAGGTTCATTACCTCTCTTAAAGACATTCCTGTAAGGTCTGGCATTGTTGTAATTCTTACATTTTTTTCACTATTTTTTTTATTTTGTCTTACTTGACTTTCAATTTGAGCAACATCATTTGAAAGAATACTTTTATTCATAGTTATTCTTTTTATAACCTCTCTAAATACAGGAGCTGCAACAAGTCCCCCATATCTTACTTCATTACTTACTTGAGGTTTATAAAACATTATAATTCCAAGATACTTTGGCTTATCTGCTGGAAAAAATCCTACAAATGATGTCAAATAATCATCTTTTATATATCCTGATTTTCCTCCGCTTATCTGTGCTGTTCCTGTTTTTCCACCTATTCTGTATCCTTCCAGTTTTGCCTGTTTTCCTCCTCCTCTTTCAACAACATTTTCCAACATCTCTCTCATAAGCTTTGAAGTCTTTTCATCAATAGGATGTCCTTTTACCTTAGGAAGATTTCTTCTGATTACCAATCCATCTTCATTTTCTATTTTTTCAACAAGATATGGTTCGTAAAGAGTTCCTCCATTTACAATAGCTGAAAATGCTGCTGCCATCTGTATAGGTGTAACAGCTATTCCTTGTCCAAAAGATATAGTATATTTTTTAAGTCCATCCCATCTTTTACTGCTTTTAGTATAAGGTTTTATTTCATATGGAAAATCTACACCTGTTCTGTCATAAAATCCAAAATTTTCAAGATATTTTTCCATTGTTTTATTGTCAAATCTATCACTTATCATTACCATAGACACATTACTTGACTTTTCCAATACCTGTTCTAATGTCAGCACACCTTTTGTTGATTTACTTGCTTCTTTTATTGTATGGTTATATTTTTGAATTCTTCCATCTTTTATATCAAAAGTACTTCTCTTTGTTATATAACCATCTTCTAAAGCCCCTGCTACAACAATAGGCTTAAAAATAGATCCAGGTTCTATCTGATTTTGAAATATTGGGTTTCTATAGCTATTTTTCTTGTTGTTAAATACAGATGTTGCCAAAATTTCTCCTGTATTTGGATTCATTATCACTGCATAAGCTTCTTCTGATTTAGTAAATTCATAATGTTTTTTCATTTCATCATTTAATATATACTGGATATCTCTGTCTATTGTCAAATATACATTTTTTCCATTTAAATCAAGAGGAAGTTCTTCTTTTGCTGTCGGCAGCATAAGACTTCTGTTTTTAGCAAAAATATTTTTCCTTTTAGCAGTTTTTGCCTTTAAATAATTTTCATATTCTTTTTCTATTCCCACAGTTCCTGATGCTTCTGTATCTTTTCCTACAAAACCAACACTTCCAACTATTGTTTGGTAAATATCTTTTTTATAATATCTTCTTCTGCTCTCTTTTTGAATAAAAATTTCATTGTTTATAAGTTTATATTTCTTTTTTATTTTTAGGATTTTTTCATGATCTCTTTCGCTTACAGCTTTAGAAAATACCTTATATCTTCTTCCAGCAGCTCCCTCTTTTTTTATTTCCTCTATAAATTTTCTATAATCTTTTCTGATATCTGTTTCATCTATTATCTCTTTTACTGCATCTATGGCTTTTCTATTCCCTGCTACTCTCACTGGATCAACAAATACATTATATATATTTATATTATATGCCAAATCTCTTCCTGAACTGTCTAAAATTTTTCCTCTGTTTCCCTTAAGATCATATGTACCCTGTATCTGTTTTTCTACATATGCTCTATATTTATCATTCTTTATTATCTGGATATTATAAAGTCTTAATGACAGAATAATTATAAAAAAAAGAATTATATCGTTTGCTGCTTTTGCTCTCACAATAAAATTATTCTTAGTATTTATTTTTTTCCATTTATTAAATATCCATAAAAAATACATAAAAAATATACATGAACCAACTATTACTATATGCTGTCTATAATATACTCCGATTCCAAAACATATTATATTTATAATTAATATAATTAACTTCTTTCTAAAATCAAACAATTGTACACTCTCCTACTGAAATTTTCCTCTGTTCATATTATAGCAGATATATCGATTTATTTTTATATTTTTTATCTTTAAAATAAAAGTGGATAAATTCTATAAAATATTATATAATTTTCCTGTATATAAAGGGAGGTAGTATGAAAAAAAATCTATTTATTTGTTTTTTATTAATCTTTTCTGTTACTTTTTCTGCTTCTGAGAAAATTGTACTGGTAGATTATTCATATATTTTAGATAATTATTATAAAACAAAGGCTTTTAATAAGACCCTTGATAAGCTTAGAGATACTCTTGAAGAGAAATATAATTTCAGTTTTAGTGATGAAAATATAGATAAAAATAATAAAAAAGCTCTTGAAACTTATAAAAAATATAAAAATGAATTTACAAATGAAATAACAAGAGATATTGAAATAGCTGTTGTTTTTACAGGTCAAACAGAAAATTATGATTTAATTTTAGAAAAAAGTGCTGTAAAATATGGAAAAGGAAAAGATATTTCAAAATATATTTTAAACTTTTTAAATGATGCTTATTTTAATGATTTTACAATAGAGGACAGCAGAAGATTTATCTCAGATATTTTTCTATTTTAAAAGCTCAGAAAATTTAATTCTGAGCTTTTCTTTTTTCTAAATGTTTTTTAAACACAAAAATAAATACCAATGAAGAAACTACAGCTCCTATACAGTCTGCTACAGGTTGAGCATAAAAAGCTGCTTTTGCTGTAAAATACATAGGAAGTATACAAGTACTTATTGTATATACCACTTTTCTAAGCATAGACAAAGAAAAAGCCGTCTTAATTCTTCCTACTGCTGTAAAGCCGTCAACAAAACAATATTGAAATGAAAGAGGAATTATTCCCCATACACTTGCTCTTATTCCCCACATAGCTGCTTCTGTAAGATTTTTTTCATCTGTAAAAAAGCCTATAAAATATGGTGAAAAATATTTTGTTATTACAAATATAAAACTTGTTATACATAGAGCAAAAATAACTATATACTTTTCAGCCTTTCTCACCCTTTCTATCGCTTTAGCACCATAGTTGTAACTTAAAAGAGGTTGTGTTCCTCCACTTAAGCCTAAAAGAGGTCCCGTTATCATAAGAAGATAACTTTGTACTATTGTGGCTGCTGATATAAGCAAGTCCCCTTTTTCTGCTCCTCCATATTTTTGGAGCATTGCATTTAATACAATAAGAATAACACTGTCTGTTGTCATTATAAAAAATGGAGAAAAACCAAATTTTACTATCTCTTTTATCATCTTAAAAGAATAGCTTCTAAATGTAAGAGAAATAATTATTTTTTTTCCTGTTAAAAATTTAAAAGCAAAAATAAAAGAAAGAGTTTGGGCTATTACAGTTGCCCATGCAGCCCCAGCTACTCCCATTTTTAATCCAAATATGAATACAGTATCAAGGACTATATTGGTAACAGCACCTATTATTACTGTAAACATCCCTGTCATTGGAAAACCTTGGCAAGTAATAAAAAAATTTAATCCTACTGCCATAAGAGCAAAAAAAGTTCCCAAAGTATAAATAGTTAAATAAGTGTTGGCATATGGAAAGGTTATTTCACTTGCTCCAAAAAGCATAATCAATTTATTTTTTAAAAGCAAAAAAAGTATTGTAAGAGTTATACCTATCACAGAAAGTGCAAAAAAGCTATTTGATAATATATGTCTTGCTTTATTAAATTTTTTCTCTCCCATTCTTATAGACATAAGAATTGAGCCTCCTATTCCAACCAATGTTCCAAACGATGAAAGAAAGGTTGTTATAGGTCCACATACACCAACTCCAGCCAGAGCCAGACTCCCTATTTCTGGAATATGTCCTATATACATTCTGTCCACAATACTATACAGAAGGTTTACCAGCTGGGCCAACATTGTCGGTACAGCAAGTTTAAACACCAGCCCCAATACTGAATCTTTTCCCAAATCATTAGATAGTTTCATCCCTATTACTCCTTTTAAGTTTATCATCCCTAAGAAACAGTATAACATATTTATAAAAAACGGTACAGCTTTTGCTGTACCGTTTAATATTCTTGTTTATTCAAGATTTTTAGATTTTAACTTATTACAGAACTGCAATTAGTCTTTTTTCTCAGCAGAGAAGTCCATAGCTGCAAGTCTGTTGTATTGTCTCCATCTTCTTTGAGCATCTGCTTTGTTTTTAGCATATAATGCTTCAGCTTCAGCAGGGTTAGCTTTAGCTAGAGTAGCATATCTTACTTCCCCTAGTAGATATTCTTGGTATTTATCCCAATTAGGCTCTTTACAGTCTATTTGTAGTGGGTTTTTACCTTCTTTTTCTAGTGCAGGGTTGTATCTGAATATTGGCCAGTATCCACATTCAGTAGCTAGTTTCATCTCAGTTTGAGATTTGCTCATACCTTTTTTGATTCCGTGGTTGATACATGGAGAGTAAGCTATGATTAATGATGGACCATTGTAAGCTTCAGCTTCAGCTAATGCTTTTAAGTATTGTTGTTGGTTTGCACCCATAGATACTTGTGCAACATAGATATGTCCATAAGACATAGCGATTGCTGCAAGGTCTTTTTTCTTGAATGATTTTCCTGCTGCAGCGAATTTTGCAATTGCTCCAGTAGGTGTAGATTTAGAAGCTTGTCCTCCAGTGTTAGAGTAAACTTCTGTGTCAAGAACTACAACGTTGATATCTTCGTTAGTTGCTAAAACGTGGTCAACTCCTCCGTAACCGATATCGTATGCCCAACCGTCTCCTCCGAAGATCCATTGAGATTTTTTAACTAGGTATTGTTTTAATCCTAAGATTTCTTTAGAAACTTCGCATCCACAAGCTTCTAATTTTGGAACTAGTTGATCTCTAACTTCTTGAGTTATAGCTCCACTTGTTCTGTTAGCAATCCATTTTTGGAATAATTCTGCAACATCTGCAGAAACTTTATCCATATTTTTCTCCATTACATCTTGGATTCTATCTCTTAAAGCTTCAACTGCAACGTGCATTCCCATTCCAAACTCAGCGTTGTCTTCAAATAATGAAGATCCCCAAGATGGTCCGTGTCCTTTTGCATTTTTACAGTATGGAGTTGAAGGAGATGATCCTGAATAGATTGAAGAACATCCTGTAGCATTAGCTACCATCATTCTTTCTCCGAATAATTGAGTTATAGCTTTTAAGTAAGGAGTTTCTCCACATCCTGGACAAGCACCATTGAATTCAAATAGTGGTTGAGCGAATTGAGATCCTTTTACTGTATTTTTAGCCATTAAGTCATCTTTATAAGTAACTTTGTTGAACATGTATTCTGCGTGTTCAGCTTCACCTTTAGCTTTAGCATCATCAATAGGAACCATTACTAATGCTTTTTCTTTAGCTGGACATACGTTAGCACAAGATCCACATCCTGTACAATCCATTATAGATACTTGCATTCTGTATTTGTATCCTTCTAATCCTTTACCGATAGGAGCTTTGAATTCCATTCCAGCTGGTGCAGCAGCAACTTCAGCTTCATCTAATAAGAATGGTCTGATAACTGCGTGAGGACATACATATGAACATTGTCCACATTGGATACAGTTTTCCATTTTCCATTCAGGAACGTTTACTGCAATTCCTCTCTTTTCATAAGCAGCTAATCCGTTTTCGATTGTACCATCTTCATATCCTTTGAATGCAGATACTGGAAGATCATATCCTCTTACGTGGTTAACTGGGTAAGAAATGTTTTTAGCATATTTAGCTGTTAAGTCTTCTTCATCACAACAAGAACAAGCTGTTCCGCAAGAACATTCTGCTTTACATTCATCTGCTAAATCTTTCCATGCTGGATCAACAGCGATTTCAACGATTCCGTCTGCTCCTCTGTCAATTGCGTTATAGTTAAGTTGAACTATATCGTCTCCTTTTTTAGCATAAGATTTTTTAGCGTAATCTTTCATGTATTGTTGAGCTTCTTCAAATGGAATAATTTCTGCTAATTTGAAGAATGCAGATTGCATGATTGTGTTTGTTCTGTTTCCTAATCCTATTTCAGCAGCTAGTTTAGTAGCGTTGATGATATAGAATTTAGCTTCTTTTTCAGCTAACAATTTTTTGAAGCTGTTAGGGATGTGTTGTAATACTTCATCTTTATCCCATACACAGTTTAATAAGAATGTTCCACCTTGCTTTAATCCATTGATCATATCATATTGTCCAACATAAGCTGGTACTGAACATGCTACGAATGATGGAGCAGAAACTAGGTAAGTTGATCTGATAGGGTTTTTACCAAATCTTAAGTGAGATCTAGTAACTCCTCCAGATTTTTTAGAGTCATATGCGAAGTAAGCTTGTGCATATAAGTCTGTTTTATCTCCGATGATTTTTATTGAGTTTTTGTTAGCTCCAACAGTTCCGTCTGCTCCTAGTCCGAAGAATAGACAAGCTTTTACGTCTTTGTCAGATACTACTGTGTGGTTAGTTGCTGGTAATGAAGTGAATGTAACGTCATCTTCGATACCAATTGTGAATCCATTTTTAGGTTCATCTTTTGTTAATTCGTCATATACTGCGAATAACTGAGCTGGAGTTGTATCTTTAGAAGATAGTCCGTATCTTCCACCTACGATTACTGGAGCGTTTTCCATTCCGTAGAATAATGCTCTTACATCAAGGTATAAAGGTTCTCCGATTGATCCTGATTCTTTTGTTCTGTCAAGAACAGCAATCTTCTTAACTGTTTTAGGGAATACATCAAAGAAGTATTTAGCAGAGAATGGTCTGTATAAGTGAACTTTTACTAAACCTACTTTTTCTCCTTTAGACATTAAGTTATCTATAACTTCTTCAGCTGCTTCACAAACAGATCCCATTGCTACGATAACTCTTTCAGCTTCTGGGTGTCCGTAGTAGTTAAATGGTTTGTAATCTCTTCCTGTTACTTTAGAGATTTCTGCTAAGTAATGAGCAACTATATCAGGAACAGCTTCATACATTTTGTTTTGAGCTTCTCTTCCTTGGAAATAGATGTCATCGTTTTGAGCTGTACCTTTAGTTACTGGGAACTCAGGGTTTAATGCTCTTTTTCTGAATTTTTCAACTGCATCCATATCGATTAAGTTTTTGAATACTTCGTAATCCATAACTTCAACTTTTTGAATTTCGTGAGAAGTTCTGAATCCATCAAAGAAGTGCATGAAAGGTATGCTAGATTTGATAGCTGATAAGTGAGCTACCCCTGCGATATCCATTACTTCTTGAACTGAGTTAGATGCTAACATAGCAAATCCAGTTTGTCTTGCTGCATATATATCTTGGTGATCTCCGAAGATTGATAATGCGTGAGTCGATAATGCTCTTGCAGAAACATGAATAACACCTGGTAATAATTCTCCAGCTATTTTATACATGTTAGGTATTTTTAATAATAACCCTTGTGATGCTGTGTAAGTAGTTGTTAATGCTCCTGCTAATAATGAACCGTGAACTGTTCCAGCAGCTCCTGCTTCAGATTGCATTTCCACTAATTTTACAGGTACATCAAAGATGTTTTTCATTCCTTTTGCTGCCCATTCATCTGTATATTCTGCCATTGGAGATGATGGAGTTATTGGATAAATCCCTGCTACTTCAGTAAACGCGTATGATGCGTATGCTGCGGCTTGGTTTCCGTCCATAGTCTGCATTTTTTTTGCCATTTTGTTTCCTCCCTTTACTTAACTTTGAGTTTTATATTTAATCACATTGCTGCCTTATTATTTTGTGTGCGTGTAATTGTTCACGCACACACATATATTCTATCAATATTTATAAAAAATGTCTATCTTTTAGTTACAATTTCATAAGTATCTCTTGCTATTGCTAGTTCTTCGTTTGTAGGTATTTTGAAAAGTCTAGTTTTAGAACCTTCACCAGTTAAATCTACAATACCTTTCTTTCTTACAGAGTTTACTTCTTTGTTCATTACGATTCCCATGAACTCCAATCCTTCAACTATGCTTTCTCTTACTTTAGCTGCGTTTTCTCCAATTCCTCCAGTGAAGCAGATTGCGTCCACTCCTCCTAATTGTGCTGCATAGTTTCCTACATATGCTCTTATTTTGTAGATGAACATTTTTTCAGCAAGAATTGCTCTTTCATCACCTTCAGCAACTCCGTTTTCCATATCTCTGCAGTCAGAAGATTTTCCAAATACTCCAAGAATTCCAGATTGTTTATTTAATCTGTTATCCATCTCTTTATCAGTAAGTCCTCTTTTTCCTTTTATGAATAATACTGCTGCTGGATCGATATCTCCACATCTAGTTCCCATCATTACACCTTGTAATGGAGTAAGTCCCATAGATGTATCTATACATTTTCCATCTTTTATAGCTGATATAGAAGCTCCGTTTCCTAAATGACAAACGATTATTCTTGAGTGTTCAGGATTTCCTAACTCTCTTAAGCATTCTTCTGAAACAAATTTATGAGATGTTCCATGGAATCCATATTTTCTTACTTTTAATTCTGTGTAATCTTCATATGGAAGAGCATACATAAATGCTTCTGCAGGCATTGTTTGGTGGAATGCAGTGTCAAATACAGCTACATTTGGTTTTCCTGGCATAAGTTCTTGGCAAGTTCTGATTCCAATTAAGTTTGCTGGGTTGTGTAAAGGAGCTAATTCATTGTTAGCTTCTACACCTTTTATAACTTCTTCTGTAATTAATACAGATTTAACGAAATCTTCTCCTCCATGAACTACTCTATGTCCTATTGCATCTATTTCATCAACAGAAGCTACTACTCCGTGTTCTTTGCTTGTAATAGCAGCAATAACGTGAGCTAATGCTTCTTTGTGTGTTGGCATAGGTTCTGTTACTGTTATTTCAAAATCTTTTGCAGGAACTTCATATTCCATTTTAGATCCTTCAATTCCTATTCTTTCACATAGTCCAATTGCAAAAACTTCTTTTGTTTCTGGATTTAATAATTGATATTTAAGAGATGAACTCCCACAGTTTATAACTAATACTTTCATTAATACACTCCTCAATAATGTTTTTTCTTTTCAATAATATTTTTAATCAGTCTTTAACTAATTAGTCTTCACAACATTCTAAACAAGCTTGAGCCGAAGTTATAGCTGTTAATACAACGATATCTTCTACGTTACATCCTCTTGATAAGTCGTTGATAGGAGAAGCAACACCTTGAATGATTGGTCCAAATGCTTTTGCTCCTGCAAGTCTTTGAACTAGTTTATATCCAATATTTCCTGCTGATAAGTTAGGGAATATTAATACGTTTGCGTTTCCTGATACATCAGATAATGGAGCTTTAATTTCTCCTACTGATTTAACAAGAGCTGCGTCTGCTTGTAATTCATCATCAAATCTGAATGATACTTTTCTTTCTCTTAAGATTCTTCCAGCTTCTTTTACTAAATCTACACATTCGTGTTGTGCAGAACCTTTTGTAGAGAATGTCATTAATGCAACTCTAGGGTTAATTCCTGCTATGATTTTTGCTGATTCAGCAGCTTCACAAGCAATATCAGCTAATTGTTCTGAAGTTGGTCTAGGAATTACTGAACAATCTCCGAATAATAATACGCTTCCATATAGATCTTTAAATTGAGATAATTCCATAATGAATACAGAAGATACTGTTTTTACTCCTGGTTTAGTTCCTATTACTTGGATTCCTGCTTTTAATACTTTTGCAGTTGGAGAAGTTGCTCCAGATACCATTCCGTCAGCATCTCCCATTTTTACAAGCATAGCACCAAAGAAGTTGATATCTTTGCTTAATATTTCTTTAGCTTGTTCAAAAGTCATTCCTTTTTTAGCTCTGATTTCAGCTAATTTATGAGCATATTCATCCATTCTTTCAAATGTAGCAGGGTTTACTATTTTAACTCCATCTAAAGAAATGTTGTATGCTTTTGCATCATACATTATTTTAGATTCTTCTCCAATTAAAATAGGTCTTGCTAATTTTTCTTTTAAGATTTCAGCAGTTGCTCTTAATACTCTTTCATCTCCTGATTCTGGTAATACAATTCTCTTATTAGCTTTTAAAGCTCTTCTTCTTACTTGACCTAAAAAACTCACTTTAGTTCCTCCTTAAAAATGCATTATTTCATTTTATTTTTTAAATTACTTGTTTCCAAATTTTTTAGTGAAGTGTTAACTATTATCAAAAATATGTAAACTCCACTCAAATATATCTTAACAAATTTTCCGACATATTACAATTATTTTTAATATTTTTTTGCACACTTTTCCCATTGTACAAAAATCTCTTTAAAATCAACAGAAATAATACTAATCAAATATTGCGTCTATATAATCTTTGGCATTAAACTCTCTCAAATCTCCAATTTTTTCTCCTACACCAATGTACTTTATAGGTTTTTTTATCTCTTCGGAAATACTAAATACAATTCCACCTTTAGCTGTACCATCAAGTTTTGTTACTATGAAACCTGTAAGTTTTGTAGCTTCATTAAATACTTTTGCTTGTGTAAGTCCGTTCTGCCCTGTTGTACCATCTATCACAAGAATTGACTCGTATCTTGAATGTCCTAATTTTTTAATTATAATATTATTTATTTTTTCAAGCTCTTTCATCAGGTTGTTTTTATTGTGAAGTCTTCCTGCAGTATCTATTATTACAACATCAGCTTTTTTATCCATTCCTGCTTGAATTGCATCATATACAACTGCTCCCGGATCACTTCCTTCAGATTTTTTTATAACCTCTACATCGGCTCTTTTTCCCCACTCTTCCAACTGCTCAACTGCAGCAGCTCTAAAGGTATCAGCAGCACCGATAATAACAGTTTTTCCTGAGTCTTTCAGCTTTTTAGCTATTTTTCCAATTGTTGTAGTTTTTCCTACACCATTTACCCCTACAACTAAAATAACATTAAGCTCTCCATCTCTTATATCCAGAGTGTTGTTCTCATCAATAAGAAACTTACTCATAACTTCTTTTAATACTGAATAAATTTCAGAAGGATCTTTAATTCCTCTGCTCTTTACCTCCTTTTCAAGAGTGTTTACTATCTTAACTGTCATATCCATACCGATATCTGATTGTATCAGAAGATCTTCAAGCTCTTCATAAAGGTCTTCATCTATCACACTCCTTCCTGAAAAAATATTTTTTATTTTTCCAAAAAGCCCCTCTCTTGTGCGGAAAAGTTTCTCCTTAAGTGAGCTAAAAAAACTTTCCTTTTTTTCCTGCTTTTCTTCTATTGTTGTATGAGGAACTTTTTCTGTTTCTTGTTCAGCTTCAGAATTTTCCTCTGTGCTTACAATCTCTGTTGTCTGAATCTCTTCTTGTTTTTCTGTTTCCTCCTGTTTTTTCTTTCCGAAAATTTTATCAAAAAACCCCATTATGTACCTCCGCTTTTTTGTATCTATATCTGAATATTACCACATATCACATCTTTTTTCAATATACTTGGACAATTATTACGCAGTTTATGTTCAATTTAAAATACAAAATTTCTCTTTTCACTTCTTTCTGACAATTGGTAATTGCAAATTATGCTGGTTTAGTATAAAATATAGATACAGAAAAAGTTTCATTTAAGGAGGATTATTCTTATGGATAACGTATTAGAATTAGTAAGAAAAACTAGAAGAAAAAATAAAATTGAAAGAGAAATCGAAGACAACGAAAGAAAAATAAGAGATAACAGAAAAAGAGTTACACTTTTAAACAATCTTCAGGAATATGTAAAACCTACTATGTGTTATGATGATTTTATAGCTATCGTTGAAAGCATGAAATCTGACTATGAAGAAAGAGTAAGCGACTATATTATAAAAAATGCTGATTTAGGAAAAGAAAGAAAAGATCTTATAAAAGCTATCAGATCTTTCAAAGCTCCTGTTTCAGAAAATAAATAGACGAGGCAGATTATGTCAACAAGATCTTTGGAGAAACTTATTGATGAGTTTCATAAACTTCCTGGTATAGGAAGAAAAACTGCAGCAAGACTTGCTTTTCATGTTTTAGATATGGATGAAACAGAAGTAGAAAGATTTGCATCTGTTATGCTGGATGTAAAAAAATATGTAAAAAGATGTTCTGTCTGTGGAAATTTCAGTGAAAATGATTTTTGTGAAATATGCAGCAATGATTCAAGAGATCACAGTATAATCTGTGTAGTGGAGGACAGCAAAGATATTCCTCCTCTTGAAAAAACAGGAAAATATAATGGTGTATACCATGTGCTTAATGGAAAAATTGCTCCTTTAAATGGTATTACTCCTGACAAGCTGAATATTAAATCACTTCTGGAGCGTATTGCAAAAGATGATATAAAAGAGGTTATTTTTGCTCTTAATCCTGATCTTGAGGGTGAAACAACAGTTTTATATCTTACAAAACTGATAAAACCTTTTGGAATTACTATAACAAAAATTGCAAGTGGTATTCCAATGGGAGGAAATATTGAGTTCACTGACAGTGCTACTATTGCAAAAGCACTTGAAGGAAGACAGGAACTTTAAAACAATATAAACTTATAATCTAAACAAAGAGCTGTTGCATTTATAAAGTATAAAAATTGCAGCAGCTCTTTTATTAAAAATTTAAGGAGGAGGATTATGAACAATAGATTTGAAGAGATTAAAAAAAATACTCCTGAACTTATTATGTTTTTAAAAGCTTTTCCAAAAGGAGCAGATCTTCACACACACTCTTTGGGAGCTTCATTTTCTGAATTTATTTACGAAGATGCTATAAAATATAATGACTATTATGATTTAAGAACAGATATGTTTCTTACTGAAGAGGAGTATACTCTTTCTGATAAAAATAAAAATATCATTCCTATTGATATTTTTAAAAAATATTATTCTGAAAATATGTTTAACTCTTACAGTATGAGAGGATGGGATAAAATACACAGAGGAGCTGAACATTTTTTTGCTACATTTCCTCGTGCATTGAGCAGTAAAAGAAATGAAAATAATATGATTTTAGAAATGACAGAAAGAAATATAAATCAAAATGTAAAACATCTTGAAATTATCTCTGAGTGTATCCCCCAATCTGTAGTAAAAGATTTTAAAAAAGCATTATCAGACATAGAGTTTAATATTTCTGATTTGAAAAAATACTGTGAAATTTTATCTGCTCTTGATACAGAAGAAAATTTTCTGCAAGTAAAAAATTTTCTTGACGAAAGAGAAAACTTTTTACAAGAAAGTCTTAAAAAAGATTTTTCTATAAAATATATTCCTTTTATGTGCAGAGTCAGTTCTTCTCTGATTGATTTTACTGCTGAAGCTTATATGCTTATGCTTTACTGCATAAAAGACAGAAGAATCTCTGCTGTAAACTTAGTCGAGCCTGAAGATGCTGTCTTTTCCAGAGAAAATTTTGAGAATCATATGGAAATAATCCGTTTTATATATAGATACCTCTCAGAAAAGTATTCTGATTCTTCTAAAAAAATAAATCTTACTCTTCATGCAGGAGAGCTTAATCTTCTTCGTTCACCACTTGAAGATATGAATGACAGAATCTGCAGTACTATCTTTCTTACTAGAAATAAAAATGAACAAAAATTTCCTATTGTAAAAAGAATAGGACATGGAGTAAGTATACCTTGGGAAGACAATGCTGATTCACTTTTAAAATTTATGAGTACAAATAAAATAGCTGTGGAAATTTGTCTTACAAGCAATGAAATAATTTTAGGTATAAAAGAAAAGAATCATCCATTTTCTTTGTATAGAAAATACAATGTTCCTACGATAATATGTACTGATGATGAAGCTGTGAGCAGAACAAATATAACATTAGAATATCTAAAAGCAGTTGAAAATTATGATATCACATATGAAGAACTTAAAAATCTTTCAAGAAATGGTTTGGAATATTCTTTTCTTGAAGGGGAGGGACTTTTTATTGAGGGAGATTATGAAAATATGAGAGAAGAATTTAGAAATACCTGCTCCCTTGAAGAATGGAGAGAAAGATTTATTGAGTACAGAGAGTTTATTCTAAAAAATGAAAAACTTAAAAGACAGATTGAACTTGAAATAAGTTTTTTAATCTTTGAACAAAATTTCCTATAATTTTAAAGGAGAGCCTTTATAAGCTCTCCTTATTTTAATAATTATTATTTTTTGATTCTTTCTACATATTCGTTAGTTCTAGTATCAATTTTAATCCATTCACCTTGTTCTACGAATATAGGTACTTGAATTTCAAATCCAGTGTTTAATCTAGCTGGTTTTAATACTTTTCCAGAAGTATCTCCTCTTAATCCTGGTTCAGTATATTCAATTTGTCTTTCAACGAAAGTAGGAATTTCTACTGCAACTGGAGTAGTTTCATAGTAAACAACTTCAACTTCCATTTCTTCCTCTAAGTAGTTAAGAGCATCTCCTAAATCTTCTTCTGATAATTCTACTTGATCCCAAGTTTCAGGGTTAGAGAATACATAAGAAGTTCCATCGTGGTAAGAATAGATTGCTTTTACTTTTTCTAATCTGATGTCGTCCATTTTTTCATCAGCTTTAACAACTGTATCCACAATGTTTCCAGCTATTAAGTTTTTCATTTTTAATTTTACTACAGCAGCGTTTCTTCCTGATTTATTGTACTCTGCTTTTAACACAACAAATGGATCATTTCCTATTTTGATTGTGCTTCCTTGTCTTAATTCTTGAGCTATTTTCATTTTTTCCCCCTTTAAAATTCTTGTATATAATTATATATATTTTTTACCAGATTACATTTCTCTAATAAAAATTTACTATACTTTTTACAGATAAAATCTATTTCACTGAAATTTTCAAACAAGACTCTAAAATCTTCCTTCCCTTTTTCCAATGAATTTTTATCTCTGTCATTATATTTTTCTAAAAGCTGACAATAATTTTCTATTATATTTTTTTCTTCTAAAGAAAGTTCATCATACACACTCTCTTTAAATCTGTCATTAAAAGCTCTTATTTTATCCATATGAGCTTTTTCTTCCTGTAGATATATATGCCACATAAAAGGTTTTCCCAAAAGGATACTTCTTACAAAAGAGTCTTCACCTCTTGTAAAATTAAAATCTACAGCAGATATTACCTCTTCATATTCCTCTTGAGATAAAAAGTTGGCATTCAGCATAGTTATTTTACCATATTTTCCTATTTTTCCAAAATTTTCTCTAAATTTTTTTTGTAAAATTTCAGAAAAACTTTTTTGAGTTTTTTCTCCCATCAATATAAGAACAGTTTCTCTATCTTGTTTTTCTAAAGTTTCCAAAAGATTTTCAAAGTTTTTCTCATAAGAAAAAACTGTTCCAATAAGCTTATTTTGAAAGTCTATTTCAGGATAATATTTTTTTAAAACCTCTTCCCTATTATCCATTCCATATTCTTTTCTCTTTAAAAAGCCAGAATCGATTATAACTCCTCCGCTTTTTTCACTGAATCCAGGCATAAAAAATATTTTTTTAAGAGTTTTAGAATCTATCAAAGACTCACAAAGATGAAAATCTTCTATCCACTTTTCTCCTGAAAGATATTCAAGGTTTATCCACAACTTTGAATTCTTTTTAGCAATTTTTAAATACTCTTCAGGAACATCACAGCCAAAAGCTTCTATAAACAGATCTGCTGTGCCAAAACTTTCAGCATTTTTTTTCACATAACTAAAAGTAGTACAAATTAAACCGTCTATCTCCTGGTATTCTAGGTCTTTTACTCTTTTATTAATCGCCTTAAACTCATCTGTTCTATTCAAAACAATTCTTATTCTAGCATTTTGATAAATATTTTTCAACTCTTTTGATATTCTGTATACAACCCCTATATCACCAAAGTTATCTATTATTTCACAAAATATATCAATACTATTTACTTTCATTATTTTTTCCTGCTCTCTTTAAATATGAATCTCTTGCTTTTTCCATCCAATGAGGCTGAAAAATCATAGCTCTTCCAACAGCTACACAATCAAGAAGATTATTTTCAACAAGATAACTTACCTGTTGCTCTGTTTTTATTTTTCTCACTCCTATAACTGGAATTTTTACATATTTTTTTATAACTGTTCCCAAATAAATTACCCAATCAAGAGGAAAATCATCTGGAAAATTATCAATTTTTATTTCCTGTTTAAATTTAGGGTCAGGAGCTCCACTGGAAACATGAAGAATATCTACTCCCAATTTTTCAAGATATTTGGCTATTTCTATTCCATCTTGAAGAGTTGGTTCGTTTCCACCCATTCTATAACCCAAAATAAAATTATCATCAAAAAGGTATCTTGTTCTTTCAATCAGAGCCTTATTGAAATACATTCTTCTTTCAAAATCTCCTCCATACTTGTCATCTCTTGTATTCCACATTTTTGAATTCAGCTGACACAAAAGATATGTATGAGCTCCATGAATTTCTATTCCATCAAATCCTGCTCTTTTAGCCCTCTCAAAAGCTGTTACAAACTTATCTAAAATATTATCAAGAACCTCTTCTGATACATCTTTTATTTTTTCTTTAAATCCTGCATGATGAATTTGGATAAGCATAGGAACATTATATTTTTTTCCTATAGCAGAAAGTTTTTTTAATCCATCTACAAAAGAGTCATCCCATATTCCTAGTTGATTTTCTCTAAGTTTTCCGTCCTCTGCTACACAAGTAGCCTCAACAATTATCATTCCAACTTTATCTGCTGCTATTCTCTCATACCATTCAATCAACTCTTCTGTTACACAGCCGTCATTTCCTATAAGAGAAAATCTTACAAGAGGAGGAAGAACTATTCTATTTTTTAATTCAATATTTTTTATTTTTAGTGGTGTCAATATATTTGGCATAATAATTCCTTTTTATTTGTATTTTCTATAATCTCTCTCTTCAAAATATCTTTTGATCTCATTTATACATACTTTTATTCCTTGAAATCCCTTTCTTATAATAAATACAATCACCCAAATTGTAAGAACTATTACAAGGAATCCTGTAAGAAATGGAAAACTTGCAAACATTGTCATAAAAATAAAGAAAGGCAATGCTATTCCTATAAGTCCAAAAAGTATAAAAGCAAACCATCCTATTGTTATTGCAAAAGCTGCAAGAAGTTCAATAGTTCCTATCATAAAGCATACTACAAACAGCAATCCCAAAATAAATTCCATTTTATTTATCACCTCTTTGCTTCGTTTCGTATATTGTACCATTTTTTTCTGACAAAATATATTCCTGTTTTAAAAAAATTATTTATATGATATAATAATGTGTATGTTTAAAAAATGAGGAGGAAAATAATCGAATGATATCAACAAGTAATCTTAGTATGAGATTCCCTGATAAAAAACTTTTTGAAGATGTAAATATCAAATTTACACCAGGAAACTGTTATGGACTTATTGGAGCTAACGGAGCTGGAAAATCTACTTTTGTAAAAATACTTTCAGGAGTGATAACTCCTACTGAAGGAGAAGTTATCCTAGATAAAAATAAAAGAATGGCTGTTCTTTCACAAAACCACTTTGCATATGAAGATGTTAAAGTTTTAGACGTTGTTCTTATGGGACACAAAAAACTTTGGGATATTATGGTAGAAAAAAATGCCATCTATGCTAAAGAAGATTTTACTGAAGAAGATGGAATGAGAGCTGCTGATTTAGAAGGAGAATTTGCAGAGCTTAACGGTTGGGAAGCTGAATCAGAAGCAAGTACTCTTCTTACAGGACTTGGATTAAGAGCAAAATATCATGAAATGCTTATGAAAGAGCTTAGTGAGCCTCAAAAAATAAAAGTTCTTCTTGCACAATGTCTTTTTGGAAATCCAGATGTTCTTCTGCTTGACGAGCCTACAAACGGACTTGATATAAAAGCAGTAGCATGGCTTGAGAATTTCCTTATGGGACTTGAAAATACAACAGTAATAGTTGTATCACATGACAGACACTTCCTTAATAAAGTATGTACTCACATTGCTGATATAGATTATGGAAAAATTAAAATGTTCGTAGGAAACTACGATTTCTGGTATGAATCAAGTCAGCTTATGCTTTCACTTATTGCAAATAAAAATAAAAAACTTGAGCAAAAAAGACAAGAGCTTCAAGAATTCATTGCAAGATTCAGTGCCAATGCTGCAAAATCAAAACAAGCTACTTCAAGAAAGAAACAACTTGAAAAATTACAGCTTGAAGATATGCAGGTATCAAACAGAAAATATCCATTTATCGAATTTAAACCTGACAGAGAAGCAGGAAACAATATGCTTAAAGTTGAAAACCTTACTAAAACAATAAATGGAGTAAAAATTATTGATAACTTATCTTTTACAATCAACACTAAAGATAAAGTTGTATTCCTATCTGAAAGCGATATTGTAAAAACTACACTGCTTTCAATCCTTGCTGGAGATTTAGAGCCTGATTCAGGAACTATTACATGGGGAGTTACAGTTACTCACGCTTATATGCCTAAAGATAACTCTGCTTTCTTTGATGGTGTAGACCTTGATCTTGTTGATTGGTTAAGACCATATTCACCTGATCAACATGATTCTTTTGTAAGAGGTTTCCTTGGAAGAATGTTATTTACAGGGGAAGAATCTCTGAAAAAAGCAAAAGTTTTATCAGGGGGAGAAAAAGTAAGATGTATGCTTTCAAGAATGATGATGTCTGGAGCAAATGCACTGTTATTTGATAACCCTACTGACCACTTAGATCTTGAATCTATCACATCACTTAACAAAGCTCTTATTAAATTCCCTGGAACTATCCTTTTTGCAGGACACGACCACGAATTTATTCAAACAGTAGCAAACAGAATTATAGAAATTCTTCCAGATGGAAAAATCATTGATAAACTAATGTCTTATGATGATTATATCCAAATGAAAATTGATGAAGAAAAAGATAACGACTAATATTATAAAGAAAAAACGGTGTAAATCAAATTACACCGTTTTTTTAGAGATATTGCCAAGAGAACTGGATTAAGGAAATATAGGTATCTCTTGGCAATATTTTATGATAATTTCGTCGATGCAGGAGATGAGAGTTTGAGAAAACTCTCAACGACTAGCAGAGCCGACGAACTGGGAAATTTTATTTATTAAATTTCCAGTTTGTTCCTACATATAAAATTATTAGTTTGTTAATTAGAATCTGTAAGAGATTCCTGCTGTAATTCTTGAATCATCTCCAGAATCACTCCACATCATCTCATATTTTCCATTTACACCAAATCCTGAATTGTGTTCATAATCAAATCCTATATTTGCTGTTCCTCTTGTTTTGTCTACTTCAGGACTTCCTAAATTAATATCATCTATTCCATAAACAGAGATTACTGTTTCTTCATTTCTGTTTACATCAGCCATTGAATATTTTGCTCCTGCTTTAAGTTCAAGAACACCTGTTTCAAGGTTAAATCCTTTTACTATATTCATTCCTGCACTTGCTTCAAATACATGGATATCTTTGTTGTCAACTTTTACTCCGTTTCCTTCTCCGTTATCCTGCATAATATAATCATAAGTAAATGAGAAATTAGGTTCTACTCTTACTGTTTCAGTAAGTACAACATTTTTCTTAATATATCCTCCAAAAGTTATTGCAGAAGAATCAGCACTTCCCTCTCCATTTACTTCTAAATCACTTATTGTATATCCTAAATTTCCTACTAAATCAAATCCATTTACAGAATGTTTTGCATAAGCTCCTATATAGTAGTTATCTCCTTTAAGAGTTCCTGCATCTTTAACATCTATTTCAGTATCTCCTCCTCCAAGAGCAATTCCGTAAGCTGTATTTTCACTTACTCCATATTCAATCATACCAACCATAGAGTTAATATCGCTGTCATAACCTTTAACATTATTTGCCCCATCATATTCTACATCAGAGCTTATATATTTAGCATTTGTTAACCATTCACCTTTATCTGCTTTTTTATCCCATTCATTTACAGCACTCATAAATGAGTTGGAAATATCTCTTGTAATCTTGTATCCTGTTGTTGCAAGAGTATCTCCTAAAGCACCTTTTCCATTGATTGCATTTGCAATAGATGAAACATCAGAGCTGTTTAAAGTATCTAAGATTTCACTGTTTGAAGAAGCGTTTTTAAGCATTTCTTCATAAATTCCTGAATATCTTTCATCGATATTCATCTCTTTTGCAGATTTTACTCTTAACTCTTTTGAAGTATCATCTTTTGCAGTTGTAAATATTGCAGAAGTTACTATATTATCTTTTATATTTTCAAGATTATTTTTTGTTGTATCATCAAGATTATATTCTGCTCCTGCTTCAAGTTTCATATCTTTTCCAATATTCATTTGGAATTTAGCATTTTCTCCAAAAGTTGAATTTCCAATAACTTTGTTTACAGCTTCATTATTTATAAATTCAACACCTTTTTCAACAGTTTCTTGTAATTCTCCTGCTAGAGTACCATTTTGGATAGTTGTCTTTTCATCTGCTTTTGTTGTTGCATTATGAGTAATTTCTGCATTTTTTCCTATTTTCCAAATAGAATTTCCTAAATCAAGAGTATCAATATTTTTTAATTTATAATCGAAAGTATCTCCTGCTGATTTTTCAAGTTTTACAATATCTTTTCCACCATTTCCGTTAATTTCTCCAACTGTTCCAAGAATATTCTTTATTGTTAAAACATCATTTTCTGTTCCAAGAGTAATGCTGTCAATATTTATTGTTTTATCAGAAGAAGTTTGTCCATCTCCAAGAGTAATGTCTGCTCCCAGTATTTCTCCATTAGTTTCATTAAAACTAATTCCTCCTTTAATATCAATATTGTTTCCTAATATTACTTTCGTATTATCTTTTGAAGTTTGATGTCCAGAGAAAACAAGTCCTTCTTGCAGATTTAATTTATTAATTGTTGTATTTGTTTTTCTAGTAGTTAGAATTTCAAGTTTTGTAATATTATATCCTTTATTGTGGATTTGTGTACTATTTTTTAAAATAGTCATTCCTTTTCCTTCAACTTTACCTAAAACTTTTGAATTTTCTTCTATTGTTAAAATTCCTTTTTTATCAAGTTTAACAGCAATGACATTATCAAGAGGGTTTCCTTTATACCCTGTATATTTATTTCCTGCAATAGCATTTATAACAGAATTTCCAGTAAGAGTTAAATTTCCATTTACTTCTAAAAGAGTTCCATCTTTTTCAAAATATCCAATAATAGTTGAATTATTAAGAGTTAAATCATTATTTGTACTTATTACAGTTTTATCAGAGTTATCATCACTTCCAACTACTGTTGTAATATGATTTCCTGTTAAAGTTTTATTATCAAGAGTTACAGTTTCAGTTAATTTACCTTTTGTATATCTGTCCACAAAAAGATTTTTATTGTCTGCTAAAGTTCCACCAGTAAATTTCTTTTCTTTTGCTATATTTTCTATTTGATTAGTTGCAACAAAAATATTACCTTTTTCTACTCTTGAAATTTTTATATTTTTCTCATCTTTAGCATCAATTCTTATTCCATTTTCAACTACTGAAGAACCAAAATATTCTCCACTTCCAGCATCTTTTACTATAGTGACTCCATTATTAGTGATATTTCCATATAAAACAGGTGTATTCATATAATTAAATACAATACCATTATTCTCTCCTTTATGTTTAAGTTCATCACTTGTATGCATTCCATAACCACCATTATTATTGATTATACCATTATTCAAAATATTTAATGTTTCTTCAGAAATTACACCATAGCTTTTTTGTCCATAACCACCTTTGTTAGCAATAATTCCATAGTTTTCTGCTACTGCACTGGCTGTTGCAAGTTGTCCATCATCTCCGTTGTTTGCAATTATTCCGTAGTTGATTGCTTTATTACCACCTTGATCACCAGCAGCATATTGTCCCGCAGTATCACTATTAGCAATTATTCCATAGTTATATCCTGTATTATTTTTTCCTTCTATTTCCTGTCCTGCTTTTCCTTTGTTGGCAATTAAACCATAATTATAGATTTCACTATTTTCTCCAGCCAATTTTTGTCCCAAATGTCCATCATTTATTATTAAGCCATAGTTAAAACCAGAACCATTTTTTGAATTTAACACTTGTCCAAGTCCAACTAACTCCCCTTTTTCATTTTTTTTTCCTTTGTTAGCAATAATTCCATAATTATATATCTTAAGATTACATAAATTAACATTTTCTTTTTCAGCAGAACTTTGTCCTCTTTCTGAATCTGTTGCAATAACCCCATAATTTTTTAATATACTATTATCTCCGTTAATGCCTTGTCCAATGTCCCCTTTTCCAATTATAATTCCATAGTTTACAGCTAGAGAATCATTTAAAATATTTTGTCCATGTCCGCCACTTTCTATTGTGCCATAGTTATAAACTCTTCCGTTATTTCCAGCATATTGAACATGAGTTCCAATAAGTGTTCCATAGTTATAAGCGCTTGAGTTAAGTTCAGCTCTTTGAACCATTTCTCTGGAAGTCATTGTACCATAATTATAAACTTCACTATTTTTTCTTGCTGTCTGTCCACTATGCACCCAGCCTTTATTTTGTGAATTTTCATCTGGATCATATTTTATAGTTATATTTCCATAGTTTACTGCTTTTCCTCCATTAATAGCAGTTTGAACACCTTTTCCAGTATCTTTTCCGTCTATTTCTTCAGCATCTTTTAACTCTCCAGTCCAATCTTTTCCATTAACAGAAATAGTTCCCTTTCCATCTGCTCTTAAAATATTATTATCTGTTAAACCGCTGTTTGCTTTTTTCAATTCTAATCCTGAATTATAATCTCCATTATCAGTTTCTAATTTTACATCTTTACCAGCAATCAATAAACTTACATTTTTTATATTTTGTTTTACAGTAGTTGACATAAGGGCAGAATTATTATTTATAATATCTTTACTTAATACAACATCATTTCCAATTTTTACATCTTCTTTCAGTATATTTTCTTGTGCTCCTATACCATCAAGCCAAGTGTCATGTGAAATATAAGTTCCATTTCCTTCAATGATAGAACCTTCTTCTGCTCCAAATGAAACCATTCCAGTAATTAAAAAAGAAACCACAACTCCCAATGTGATTTTTACCTTTCTTTTAAGAAATCTTTTCAATGAATTTTCTACATAACCTTTTCCCATAATTACCATCTCCTTAAAAATACTTAAATCAATAACATTTACTAAAAAATATTATTTTATAAAAAATTCAATAGACTTTTTAATATATAATTGATTATGAGTATTTATACACCTGTCTCTTATACACATCTCC
>DXWL01000039.1 GCA_019416865.1 Fusobacterium sp. | reverse complement strand
ATGCTATCCAAAATGGAGAAATCCTTTTTATACAATACGGAAGAAGAAAACTTATCATAACAGAAGGAATATTACCTTTTTTAAGAAATTAATAGGGGCTGTTGCATTTACAAATTTGCAACAGCCCCATTTTTTTGAATATTTATTAGTAAGTTATTCCTAGTTTCTCTTTTAAAGCTGAGCAAACTGTATATGATATTATTTTATCTCTCCAATTTTGTTAATCATCTGATTGACAATTTAATATCTTATATATTTTTAATATTAAATTATCACCACCCCAGCCCTTTTAATACTAAATACAGAAAGCAGCATATAGAGGAATATTTTTTATTCCATTTTCAAATCCAAAATTTTTAGCTGAAATCTTAATAGCATATTCTGGCTTATATTTCTTCATATAATTTTCAAGGCTTTTTGCTCTTGTGTTGTCTGCTGATTTAACCTCCACAGGAATTATTTTTCCCTCTCTCATTATTATAAAATCAACTTCTGATGTTCCTTTTGGAGCTTTCCAATAGTATTGAGTATATCCGTTAATATTTAGATGGATATTAACATAGTTCTCTGTCATACCACCCTTGAAATCATTAAGTTCTTTAGATAAATATAAAATATCTTCAGGAACTATCTCTTTCTTAGCACATAAAAGACCTATATCTGATACATAAATCTTGAAAGAATCTATATTCTTATAGTTTTCTAAAGGTTTTTGTATATCTTCAAGACCATATATTTTAGAAGTTATTCCAGAAAGAGTAAGCCATTCTATTGCATTTTCAAATTCAGAAGCTCTTCCTCCAGTTTTAACTAATTTATACTGAAATCTTGTATTTTCTTTAGAAAGTTGAACTGTGATATTATCATAAACGAGCCTTGTCTTTTTAATTTCGTTTGTTACATTATATTTACTCATATCATTAAGATAGCTTAATAAAATCATATCCTGTGTATGTCTGATTAAAGTATAGTTCCCTGTTTCTTTAAACTTACTAACACATTCAGGCATTCCGCCAACGACTAAGTATTTTCTGTAATATTCCATTGCTGCATCATGTAAAACTGACGGCATAGAAGTATTTTCTTCAAAAGATTTTTTTATAGCTGCTATAAGTTCATCTTCTCCCATTGCCATCAAAAATTCTTCAATGTCCATAGGATATAAAGTTTTCATATCAACTTTACCTACAGGAAAAGAAAACTGCTGTCTGTTTACAGCAATTCCTAATAAGCTACCTGCAACTATTATATGATATTCTGGAGCTTGTTCATAGAAATACTTAAGTGAAGTTAAAGCTCTTTCACAAAGCTGTATTTCATCAAAAAATATAAGAGTTTTCTCTTTTATGATAGTTTGATTAGAAAGTCTTGAAAGAATTGGAATCAAATAATCAGGATTTATATTTTCTTCAAAAGTTTCTTTCAGCCTTGTATCTGTTTCAAAGTTAAAGTATGCCACATTTTCATATTCTTGTTTTCCAAAAGTAAGAATAGAATGAGTTTTGCCCACTTGTCTTGCACCTTGTAAAATAAGAGGTTTTCTATATGGACTCTCTTTCCATTCTTTTAAATACTTAAAAATCTTTCTATACATGAAGGTTCTCCTTTTTTATTTACATTATAACTCTTTTGTAAAAAAATGTAAATAAAAGCTGATAAAATACATTTATTTCAGTAATAAAATGTATATTTTTACATTTTTATGCAAAAATTATTTAAATTTCATAAATAATTCTTAAAAATATTGACAAATCCAATGATATTCATTATAAAACAACAACAGATAATGAAGATTACTCAGTAGGATTCGGTGTAGGTTACAGATTCTAAATCAAAAATAGAAGCCCTGATATCAGAGCTTCTTATTTTTTTGAATATTCTTATTAATTTTAAGTTCGATTTTTCTAGGGATAAATTTTGAAATAAAAACAAAAAATTTATTGATTTTCCCGGGAATACAGATCTCTTTTCCTCTGAAGTAATCTCTTACAGCAATATTTGCTGTTTCTTCAGGACTCATAATATAAAAACTTTTCTTTGTATTTTTCATACCTTTAAAATCTGTTTTTACAGGGCCGGGACAAAGACACATTACCCTTATCCCTTCATCTCTCAGCTCTTCACACAGCCCCTCTGTAAATGATTTTACAAAAGATTTTCCTGCATAATAGACAGCTATATAAACTCCTCCTGTTTGAAATGCCCCAGTAGATGAAACATTTATTATCCCTTTATTTTTTATGTCAGGTTTTTTCAAAGAGTTTAGAAACAGAAAGCACATATGAGTAAGAGCAGTGATATTTAGATTAATCACATCTTGGCTCTCTTCCCACTTTATATTTTGAAACTTTCCAAGACTTCCTATTCCTGCATTATTTACAAGAACATCAATCTCTATATTTTTTTCACTCAAATAGGAAAAAAGTTTTAATCTTTCAGATTCTTTGGATATATCACATTTTATAGGCACAAATTTTCCATCAAATTTTTTCTCTGTATCAGCAGGATTTTCCCAGCCTCTTCCTATACCAAAAACTCTATGTCCTCTTTTTATAAATTCAAGAGCCATATGATATCCTATTCCTCTGGTTGCCCCTGTTATGAGAATATTCACCTTTTTTCCTCCAAACTGATTTTAGAATATTATAAACATTACATTTTCAGAAGGTTTCTGATCGTTGTATCTTGTATCTTTTTTTCCGTTAAGAATCCATTCAAAAAGAAATCTTGCATGGCTTACAGTGTTTCTTATACATTTTCTTGTCCCCTTAAAAGTTCCAAGTCCAGTTTCTTTTTGAGCAAGGAAAAACTCTTTATTTGGCTCTTCAGGATAGTCAACGGGTGTTCCGTGAAGGTATCCTCCCCCACTGAATCTTATAGCATATCTTGCCACACCTAAATCTTCTCCATAATTTCCTCTGTATCCCATCTCATATTTTAGATTAGGAACAATAAAAGACCCTCTCGGAGTTTCAAATCCAAGTACACTTTCAATACCTGTTTTTCCATATATATATGATATAAGCACCCATTCATCTCCAACTTTTTCAAAAGCAGCAAGATTTTGATTGTCTATATCAGCAACTATTGCTTTTTTAAATCCTTCTGAAATTTTTGGTTTTCTTGCAATATATTTTTTTTCTATTGTAAGGGGATATTCAGGAATTCCTTCAACCTTAACCTGTGCCTCTTTTTTCCCTTCACTTAATATAGACAGAACAGATCTGTCAGGAATATAGATAAGCTCGTCTTTATATTCCCCTATTATATTTTGATCAAGAGATGTTCCATATTTATCTTTTTTTCTCAACATATCTTTATTATATGGATTTGGCACATATGAATTTGTAGAGGCAAGTTCTGTTCCTGTGCTGTTGTTTTCATCAATAAATTTTTCCACATCTTTTATTCTGGAAATCATTTTTTCAAATCTGAAAACTCTCTCTTCACAATAAATTGATGAGATATATCCTATTCCATTTGGAGTTTTTACTTTGTACCAAAATTGTTTTCCAGTTCCTGTCTGATCTATTTTTTCTATTATTTCAAGTTTTTCATTGAAAGGAATCTGATAGATTATCATAGATGTTCCTGTGGCAGATTTTCTTACATTTCCAACCTTTGTTTTAATAAATACATAGTCCAGATATTCAGGAAGATCTTCCCCCTTATATCTCAAGTCAACTTTTATGCTCTCAGGTATTTTGTTGTCGTATGTTTCAAGTGTTACTCCCTGAAGTGTGGAAACAACCAGCAAGAACATTCCTATACCTTTTAATATTTTAGTATGAAACTTCAATTTTCCCCCTTATCCAAAACATATATCTAGATTATTTTCTCTATATTTTTTTTGAAACCTTTTTTTTCTACAAGAGAAACGGCTACCTCTATATTTTTTTCTCTGATTATCTCCAATGCCTTGTCTAAAACATCTGTTTCAGTTCTTACAGAAAGTCCGCAGTTTGCAGATATCTCTGTAGGCAGAGGGATAATTCTGCACTGAATATCTCTTTCAAGAAATATTTTTTCCAGCTGAATAACAAGGTGAGTTGATTCAGCTGAAAAGATAAGATATTTTTCCTCTTTTTTTATCATGGTTTGATTACCTTTGTAGCTTTCATCTGTCTTTCAAGAATAGTGTACATATTAGTAACTGTTCCCACTTTTAAACTGTCTTGAACATGGTAGAAGTTTGCACAAGTTCCACAAGATAAAATTTCTACCCCTCTCTCTTCAAGAACTTTTAAATCTTTTATAGTGTCTTCAAAAGTTGAAGCAAGGAATACTCCTTTATTATAAAGAAGAACTGTTTTTGGAAGAGTTTCCATCTCTGTAAGAGCATAGATAAATCCTTTTATTAAGATTTTTCCAAGCTCATCTTCTCCCTCTCCCATTTTGTCAGAGCCTATTGAGATAACAATATTCTCCTCTTTTTCCTCTTCAGATTTTTTAATCTCTGCAGTTTTGTTTATAGTGATTACAAACACTCCGTTGTTTTCTGCTGTTTGAGATGTATATCCCATCTCTTTTGCCATTTTTTCAACATTTTCTTTAGAAGTTTCGTTGTCAACACTTACTTCAACAATTCCGCTTTCTATCTCTTTTAAAGCTTTTTTTGTCATTATTACAGGCTTTGGGCAAACTTCCCCAATTGCGTTAACTTTAATCATAATTAACAACTCCTTTATTTTAAATCTTATTTTTTAAAATTCTATAATCTGAAACTCTTTCAGTAATCTCCATGTTATCAAGTTTTTCCAAAATTAACAAGGCTGATTTTCTGTTTATTTGAAAAATCTCTCTAAACTCTGAAATTGTAATCTTTTTATTTTCATTTAAAAAATTTTGTATCTGTTTCTCTGCCTCTTTAAGATATCCTCTTAAAATATAGACTTCATCAGAAAGAGGTATAAGCATTTTTTCCTCTGCCATATAATTATGTATTATATCAAAATTTTTATCATCTGTTTCATTTTTTAAAAGAGAATATTTTTCAGGTGAGAACATATATTCTTTATATTTTTTAAATATAGTATCTTTTAACAGTTTTTCCTCTTTTGTAAGCTTTATTTTAAAACCCGCAAGAGAGATATATTCTTTTTCCAAAACAGTTTCAGATTTTATTAATCCACTGTTTATATTTTCAGTTATAAAATTTCTGAAATCCTGTATGCTCTCTTTGGAAAAGTATCTGTTTTTTAGTTCAGCTCTTAAGATTCCCCTTTTAATTCTGTTTTTTTCATGAAATTCTTCAAGAATATTTTTAAGATACTTACAGTTTAAACTATTTTCTGCAGAACTTTCTCCTGTTCTGTCAAGTTCTAAAAGTTTTTTAATATATTCTTTATTATCTCTTTTTGTTTTTTCTCCTAGGATATTAAGAATTTTTATTCCCCCAACAGTGTAAAGAGGGGAAAAATTTCTTATTATTCCCAGCTCACCATAAATTCCTGTGATTTTTTCTTCCAAAAGAAGCTGGGCAGGATATCTTCCCTTTTCTGAAACCATATCTTTTCCAAAAAATCTGATTTTTCCAATAACTTCTCTTGTACCAATATGCAGTCTTATTCTCTGATTATTTTTTACAGATACATTATTAAGAGCTGTAAACATTATATCAACTCTTTCAGATTCTGCAAAATTTCCATCAGATGAGATAAAATCCCCTCTTTTTATTTGAGATTTTTCAATCCCAGAAAGATTAAGGGCAACTCTGTTTCCTCTCTCTGCATACTCTTTTTTTTCTCCGTGAACCTCTATCCCCTTTATTTTGGATTTTGCTTTAAGAGGATAGATATTTACTGTATCTCCCACAGAGATTTTTCCTGAAAGAGATGTTCCTGTTACAACAGTACCAAACCCCTTTACAGAAAAACATCTGTCTATATACATTCTGAAACCTTTGTTTTTGTCTTCCTTTTGGGATATTTTAATATTTTCAATATCTTTTATTATAGTATTTTTCAGATTTTCATAGGAAGAGGGATTTTTAATTGATACTTCAACAGTTTCAGCATTTTCAAGAAAGCTGTTTTTCACAAGTTTTTTAACCTTATTTCTTACTTCATTAACTCTCTCTTTTTCAGCCAGATCTGTTTTTGTAAGAACAACAATCCCTTTTTTTATTTCAAGAAGTTCTGCAATTTTAAAATGCTCCTCTGTCTGCGGCATAATTCCGTCATCACAGGCAACAGTGAGAATGAGATAATCTATTCCAGAAACTCCAGCTGTCATATTTTTTACAAATTTTTCATGTCCGGGAACATCTACAAGCCCCACTCTTATCCCATTTCCCATATCAATATATGAAAATCCAATATCAATGGTTATCCCTCTTTTTTTCTCATCAGGAAGAGTGTCAGTATCTTTTCCTGTAAGATATTTCACAAGGGTAGTTTTTCCGTGATCTATATGTCCTGCTGTTCCTATTACAATATTTTTCATTGGTTTTGTCCTTTTTCTTTTTCAAAAAGTTTGGCAGCTGTTTTTCCTATAATCTCTATTTCACAATCTTTTACAGCTTTTATATCAATGATAAAAAAGTTTTTCTCAATACGCCCTATTATAGCTGTATCAGCAGTTCTGAATTTTTCAGCAATTTTATCAGGAGAGATATCTGTATTAAACCTTATTCCAAAACTTTTTACAGTTTCTCCCGGCATAGCCCCTCCCCCAATAGTAGCTTCTGTTTTTGTAACCTCATGGTGTATGTTATAAGAGGATAGGATTTTTGAAAGATTTTCTGCTCTTTCTTGAGCAGATAAAATATCCTCTGTAATAAATCTCAGAGAGGGAATCTCTTTTACAGCCTCTCTTTCATCTCTGTAAGTTCTAAACAGAATTTCAAGAACAGCTGTCGTCATCTTATCAACTCTTATTGTACGAAGATATTGATTTTTTTTAAGTCTTTCAATAAGAGATTTTTTTCCTAAGATTATTCCTGCCTGACACCCTCCAAGAAGTTTGTCGCCGCTGAAGGTGATAATATCTATTCCAGACTTTAACGCCTCTTGAACAGTATTTTCTTTAGGCAGTCCATATTTTGAAAAATCTATCAAAGCTCCGCTTCCCATATCTTCCATAGTGATAATATTTTTTTCTCTTCCAAGAGCTGCAATCTCATCACGAGAAACCTCCCTTGTAAATCCTTGAATCTTATAATTTGATGTATGGACTTTTAAAATCATTCCTGTATTTTCTGTTACAGCATTTTCAAAATCTTTTATATATGTTTTGTTTGTTGTACCACATTCAATAAGGTTTGCCCCTGCAAATTTCATAATTTCAGGTATTCTGAAAGAGCCGCCTATCTCAATAAGTTCTCCCCTTGAGATAACAGCTTCTCTGTTTTCAGCAAACTCATTTAGGCACAAAACAACTGCTGCTGCATTATTATTTACAACAAGAGCTGCTTCAGCCCCTGTTGTTTCACAGATAAGTTTTTCAAGATGTGCATATCTTGAGCCTCTCTTACCTGTTTTCAAATTATATTCTAAATTATTATATGATGTAACTATGTCAAAAAGATGTTTTCCCATCTTTTCAGAAAAAATCCCTCTTCCCAGATTTGTATGGATAATTGTTCCTGTTCCGTTTATCAACTTTCTAAGATTTGTTTTTGAATTTTCTTTTAAAATAGAGATAATCTTTTTAATCACATTATCTTCTGTAAATTCTGTTATTATATCATTTAAAATATTTTCACGGAAAAACTCAATTCCCTCTCTTATACCTTGAGAAAATGTATAATAATCTGTTTCCCGTCCAAATTTTTCCAATTTGCTGTGTGTCAGCAGGTAATCTATCTTTGGAAGTTTTCTCAAAAGCTCCCTTTTCATAACTCTACCTCACAATAATATTTTTTTCTCCCTGTTTTTCAACAGTTCCCACAACAGCAGATTTTATTTCAAGAGCAGACAGCTCCTTCATAATGTCATTAAGATATTTTCCAGGCACAGAAAATAGAAGTCCTCCTGATGTTTGAGGATCATATAAAATCTCTTCCAGCCAGAAAGGTATTTTTTCCTCATAGAAAACTTTTCCCTCAAGGTATTTTCTGTTTTTCTGTCCTCCTCCTGTAATGAAGAACTCCTCTGCATATTCCTTCACTCCATTAATATAAGGAACAAGTTCACTCTCTATTATAAAAGTTTTTTCAGAGGCAGAAGCCATTTCGTAAAGATGTCCTAAAAATCCAAAGCCTGTTATATCTGTACAAGCTGTTACAGGATATTTTGTTATTATCTCCCCTGCATATTTATTAAGAGTAACCATATTTTTAATGGCTTCTTTTATATGCTCTTCCTGTGCTTCTCCAACTTTTGCTGCTGTAGTAATTATTCCTGTTCCCAGAGGTTTTGTAAGCACTAATACATCTCCCTCTTGTGAACCATAATTTTTTAAGATCTTGTCTGGGTGTGCAGTTCCTGTTACAGAAAGCCCATATTTTACTTCAGGATCGTGAACAGAGTGTCCTCCACTTAGGACAGCCCCAGCTTCCATAACTTTTTCTGCTCCTCCTCTTAGAACTTCCCCCAGTCCTTTTATATCCTCTTTTTCAGGATAGCATACAATATTCATGGCAGTTATAGGTTTTCCACCCATGGCATACACATCACTCAGTGAATTTGCCGCAGCTATCTGCCCGAATATATAAGGATCTTCCACCATTGGAGTGAAAAAATCCAGTGTTTGAATTATCGCAATATCTTCTGACAGCTTATATACAGCTGCATCATCAGATTTTTCATATCCCACAATCAGATTTTTATCCTCTTTAGTCGGGATATCCTTTAAAATATTTGAAAGAACCTCCGGTCCTATCTTCCCAGCTCAGCCACCTACTGAACATCTATTAAGCTGAAATTTCATAATATCCCTCCTTTTTATTAAACTTAACTAAACTACATTATATATATTAACATTTTTTCCAAAAAATTTCTCTGTATTTTTAATATACCATTTCAAAATCATGAAACTCTTCCATATCTAAGATATCTCTTATTACCTCGTCTACACTTCCAAAAGGAGAACCTTTATACACTGCATTTTCAGCAAGTTCTATCATCTGCATATTATCCCCTTGGATAAATACCTCAACATCACCATTGTCAAGGTTTCTTACTTTTCCCCTGACTCCAAGTTTTTTTGCTCTCACTCCTACATAAAATCTATATCCCACATGTTGAACATTTCCTTTTACAATATAATGATAGGTTTTCATATTAATACCTCCTCATTGCTCCTTCAAGATTATCACACTCAGACACTGTAATCTCATCTTTTTTCAGTATTTCCATAATTACCAAAATTATAATAGTTCCGCTTATAACAGTATCTGCTCTCTGTGGCTGAAGTCCTGCTATTTTTTTTCTTTCTTCGAGATTTTTGCTGAGATACAGATTTAGATTTTTTTCCAAATCCTCTTTTGAAAGTTTATACATATGCACTTTATCTGTATCATATTTTTCCATCTTCTCTTTTACACTGACATTTGTAGTAACAGTTCCTGCCACTCCTACAAGCTCAAAATCTTTTTCTTTTAAATACTCTATCTCTTCAAATCTTTTTTTCAGACTCTCTCTGCATTTTTCAATATTTTCCTGTGAGAAATTATCCTCTCTAAAAAACATCTCTGTTTCTCTTACAGCTCCTGCCTTAAAGCTTTTTAAAAATTCAGTTTTGTTTTTATCTCCATAGATAATTTCAGTACTTCCTCCTCCAATATCAAATAGGATTATATCTTTGTCAAATTCAGAGATTGCTCCTGAAAAAGTAAGTTCTGCTTCTTCATCTCCAGAGATACATTTTATTTCAATTTTTGTTTCATCATATATTTTTTTTAAAAAATAATCTTTGTTAAGAGCCTCTCTTGTTGCTGATGTAGCAAATCCTTTTATTTCAAAAACACCATATTCTTCAGCAGTTTTTTTATATTTTGAAATAATTTTTACAACAATATCCATTCCCTCTTCTCTTATACTGCTGTCCTCATTTATATATCTTCCAAGTTTTGTAATCTGTGTTTCTTTATATATTTTTTTTATTATGGAAGTTTGTTCCTCTGATTTTTCAACCTCTGCAATAAACAGTCTGCATGAGTTTGTTCCTATATCAATAATTCCTTTTGTATATCTCTGAGAATTTTTTTCTGTCATCATGTTATCTCCTTTGAAATATTTATACTATATCAACCTTTTTGCATATTTTTCCATCTAAGATAAAGTATGGAAAATAATTTTTTAAATAGTTTATTTCTTACATTAATATTATACTAAAAATTGTGGAAACTTAACAGATTTTATGATATCATCTTTTTATCAAAATATTTGCTTTATTTGTAATTTAACTTTTTTAATATATTTCAGGGAGGAAGAATATAATGAAAAATTTTAAAACATTTCTGCTTATGGGTGTAATGACATTTTTGCTTATGCTTATAGGTAATCTTATAGGGGGAAGACAGGGAGTATATTTTGCTCTTATTTTTGCTGGGTTTACAAATTTTATGTCATATTGGTACAGCGACAAAATTGTTCTTAGTATGTACAGAGCAAAACCTGTTTCAGAAAATTCAGATGTATACAGAATAGTAAAAAATCTTACTGAAAGAGCAGGACTTCCAATGCCTAAGGTTTATACAATAAACGAAAGTCAGCCAAATGCTTTTGCTACAGGAAGAAATCCCCAACACGCAGCTGTTGCTGTTACAACAGGGCTTTTAAATATTCTTGATGATAATGAACTGGCAGGAGTAATAGGACATGAACTTGGACATGTTAAACACAGAGATATTTTAATAGGAACTGTAGCTGCTACTTTTGCTGCTGCTATTGCCTTTCTTGCAAATATGGCAAAATGGGCTGCTATTTTTGGAGGAAACAGGGACAGAGATGATGAAGGGGGAAGCCCTATAGCTCTTATTGGTGTGGCAATATTTGCTCCAATAGCTGCTATGCTTGTTCAGATGTGTATTTCAAGAACAAGAGAATATAAGGCTGATGAATTTGGGGGACAGGTAAGCGGTAATCCGCTTTACCTTGCAAGAGCTTTGAGAAAACTTGAAATGGGAGCAAGAAGATACCATATGGATACAAATCCTGCTATGGAAAATATGTTTATTATAAGCCCTCTTTCAGGACAAAAACTTGCTTCTCTTTTCAGTACACACCCATCAACAGCAGATAGAATTGCCAAACTTGAGGCTATGGCTGAAAGAGGATATTAAAATAAAAAGCTGGTTTCAAACCAGCTTTTTAAATTTATCTGTCTGCCATTTTTTCCTCTTCTTTTAAGCTGTACACATTGATTCCTACCATAGCTTCTCCCAAATCTTCTGAAACTTCTGCAAGAATTTTTGGATTGTTGTAATTAGCCACAGCTTTAACTATTGCTGCAGCCCTTTTAGCAGGATCACCTGATTTAAATATTCCTGAACCAACAAAAACTCCGTCGCATCCTAATTGCATCATCAGTGCTGCATCTGCAGGTGTTGCCACTCCTCCTGCAGCAAAATTCACAACAGGAAGTTTTTTATTTTCATGCACATATTTTAATAATTCATAAGGAACACCTAGTTCTTTGCCACAATTATATAGTTCAGATTCATCGATTCCTGCTATTCTTCTTATTTCCTCATTCATCTTTCTCATATGTTTTACAGCTTCAACTATATCTCCTGTTCCTGCCTCTCCTTTTGTTCTTATCATACTTGCTCCTTCTTGAATTCTTCTAAGAGCCTCTCCAAGATTTCTTGCTCCGCATACAAAAGGAACTTGAAATTTTGTTTTATCAATGTGGAATTTATCATCTGCAGGAGTTAATACTTCACTTTCATCTATATAATCTATTTTTAATGATTCTAATATTTGAGCTTCTACAAAATGCCCTATTCTAACTTTTGCCATCACTGGAATGGACACAGCTTTTTGAATTTCTTTTATCATCTTAGGATCTGACATCCTTGCCACTCCACCAGCTTTTCTGATATCTGCAGGTACTCTCTCCAAAGCCATTACTGCACAAGCTCCTGCTTTTTCAGCAATTAAAGCCTCCTCTGGAGTAGTTACATCCATAATAACTCCACCTTTTAACATTTGTGCTAAATCTTTATTAAATCCGTATTCAGACATTTTCTTTCTCCTTTGTTATATGTGATAGTTGATAATTTAGATGTTTCTTAATCAGTACTGATGTGTTTTTATCTTAATTCTATTATTACAAAATTACAAAAAATATTCAATCTTTCTGGAGCAAAGTGTATTAATACAGATTAAAGATTTTGAGGTATTGATTAGTTTTGAAGCAGAAGAGAAAATATGGAATAAAAATTATATAAATTTATAAAAAAAGAGAGGTTAAAACTATCTAACCTCTCTCTGATTATTTTTTATATCTCTTTTTTTATTTCATATACATATCCAAGAGTTGGATCATTTTTTTCAAAAATATATTTGCAGGTTTTTTGGAAAGCCTTTATTCCGTATTTCCACTCCATTCCCTTTATAATAAGTTCTTTTGTTTTAACAGGGAAAACATTATATCCATTGATTACAATATATATAAATCTTTGAGTGTTAATCTTAGATTTTGGAAGTTCTTCATATCCTATAAGATCGTTTATAATATCCTCTGTAAGAAGATATTTTTTTATATCCATTTTTCTGTAATTTTCAAGTTCTTCAATATATCCGTGAAGATCCAGTTTTTCCGAAGAGATTTCAACAGAAAATACACTTGTGATTATTTCAAGCCACAAATCAGCTTTGGCTAAAGAGCTTTTATTTATACCTTTGTATACTCTTTGTTTTGAGTTTGGATATCCCCCAGTTATATCAAAAATAACCTCTGAGTTTTGGATATTTCTTGTAGAAAAAGGCTCACTGGAGTCAATTATCGCAATTTGTATTCTTTCGCTTTCAGCAGGATTTTCTTCTATTTCTGCTTTATAAAAGAATGTTTTTAAATCCTCTTCCACTTTTTTTATATTTGTATAAATTGATATTTTTCTTAATTCTTTATCATCACTGATGTATCTCATTGAAAACCTCCTGAATTTATAACATCTGGCATCATATTTAATATTATAACATTTTTCCTATAAATTTCCACTGTGTAATTAATATTTTCTATTTATGTGTAAAATATGATATAATGGATACAAAGTTATGGAAATGGATGGGAGCTGGTGTTCTCGGCAGTCTTCAAAACTGACTTGGCGGCTGTAGTCGTCGGTAGGTTCGATTCCTACACATTTCCGCCATAAAAAATAATTAGGAGGAAAAGTATGGATTTACACAAAGAAGTATTAAAATATAAAGATGAGCTTATCGCTTCTCTTCAGGAGTCTATAAGAATAAAAAGTGTTGAAGAAGCTCCTCTTCCAGGAATGCCTTTTGGTGAAGGACCTGCAAAGGCTCTTGAACATTTTCTTTCAGTTGGAGAAAAATTAGGATTTAAAGTTGAAAATTTTGATAACTATGCAGGGCATATTGATTTTGGAACAGATGATCAAGAAGAGATGATCGGAATTTTAGGACACCTTGATGTTGTTCCTGAAGGAAGCGGATGGGACTATCCTCCATACGGAGCAGAAATTGCAAATAATAAAATGTATGGCAGAGGAACTCTTGACAACAAAGGACCTATGATGATCTGCCTTTATGCAATGAAAGCATTAAAAGATATGGGAATCCCTTTAAAAAGAAAAGTAAGAATGATTTTAGGAGCAAACGAAGAAACTGGTTGGGGATGTATGAAACATTATTTCGGTACTCTTAATATGCCTCACCCTGTTGCATCATTTACACCTGACAGCAAATTCCCTGTTACTTTTGCAGAAAAAGGAATTTTAAGAGCATTATTTAAAGTAAAAACAGATTCTGATATAACAATACAAGCTGGAGCTGTATATAATGCTGTTCCTGAAATAACTACTATCTCTCTTCCTCTTTCTTATAAAGAAGCAGTTGAAAGAGAACTTCCTTTATACAATGAAGGAAAAGAAAACCAAATTTTCTGTGAAATTAAAGACAATAGAGTAGTTTTAACTTCAAAAGGTGTGGCTGCCCATGCTGCAAAACCATCTTTAGGATACAACTCTCTTTCTGCACTTATGATATTCTTAGGAAGATTAAATATCACAGAAAATGGATTTAAAGAGATGGTTAAATTCTTTAATGATAAAATCCAAATGGAATTTAACGGAAAACTTTTAGGAGTTAACCTTGTAGATGAGCCATCAGGAGAGATTACAATCAACTTTGGTAAATGTTATGTAGAAGATGGAGAACTAAATGTTTCTATGGATATGAGATATCCTGTTACATTTAATGCAGAAGATATAAAAGAAAAACTTTTTGCTGCTCTTGAAGAATATGGACTTACTTTCAATCCATTAAAAGAGGAAAAACCTCTTTATGTACCAAAAGATAATTTTCTTGTTAAAACACTTATGGAAGTTTACCAAGATATGACAGGGGATATGGAAAGTCAGCCAATTTCAACAGGAGGAGGAACTTATGCAAAAGCTGTAAGCAACTGTGTAGCTTTTGGAGCTCTTCTTAAAGGAACTCCTGATACAATGCACCAAAAAAATGAGTGTATAGATTTATCTACTCTTGATACTTTAATGCCTTTATTTATAGAAACAATTTACAGACTTGCAAAATAAAATATATACAGAATTAATTATTGACAACTCTGTGTAAAAATTTTATAATTACAGGTGTAATTTCATAAAAATGTAAAAAATTAGGAGGCACTATGAATAGATTAGAAGGAAAAATTGCTCTTGTTACAGGAGGTTCAATGGGAATCGGAAGAGCAATCGTAGACAGATTCGCTGCAGAGGGAGCAAAAATGGTAATATCTTGTGATATTAACCCTTGTGAATTTGAACAGGAAAATGTCAGAGGAGAGATTCTTAATGTTACTGACAGAGAGGGAATAAAAGCTCTTGTTAAAAAAATAGTTGATGAGTTTGGAACAATTGATATACTTGTTAACAATGCAGGAATCACTCAAGACGCTCCATTTGTAAGAATGAGCGAAGCTCAATGGGATGCAGTAATAAATATAAACCTTAAAGGTGTATTTAATGTTACACAAGCTGTTGCCCCTGTAATGACAAAACATAAAAAAGGTTCTATAATAACTCTTTCATCAGTAGTAGGACTTTATGGAAACATCGGGCAGACTAACTATGCTGCAACTAAAGCAGGAGTTATTGCAATGAGCAACACATGGAAAAAAGAACTTGCAAGAAAAGGAGCTCAAATAAGAGTAAACTGTATTGCACCAGGATTTATCCAAAGCCCTATGACAGATAAACTTTCTGAAAAAGCTGTTGAAGGAATCTTAAGCGGAGTACCTTTACAAAGAATGGGAACTAAAGAAGATGTAGCAAATACAGCTCTATTCTTAGCAAGTGATGAATCATCTTATATTACAGGAGCAGTAATCCCTGTATCAGGTGGATTATCATTCTAATAAAAAAATAATTTTAATTAAAAAGACTGAGAGGTTTTAAACCTTTGTACTGCACCCAAAATCTTAGACAACTAAGATGGAGGGTGTAGTTTTTTTATG
>DXWL01000038.1 GCA_019416865.1 Fusobacterium sp. | reverse complement strand
GAAACTATTTTTTCTTAAAGAATTTTATTTTTTACAAATTTGCAACAGCCCCTTTTATTTTCTAAACTATAAATTATTCTCTTCCCCAAGTGTTAGGTGATTTATTCCATTTAAGAGCTATTTCTTTTTCCTCTTCTGTAAGATATTTTTCTTCAGTTGCAACACCTATTAAAGTAGTGAAGTCAGAAAGGTTTGTCCAAGGGATTCCTGCTGCTGCAAAGTTTGTGATAGCTTTTTCAAATTCATAAGAGAATATAGCTATAACTTCAACATCTTTTGCCCCTGCTGCTCTTGCTGCTTCAACAGCTTTTATAGAACTTCCTCCTGTAGAAACAAGATCTTCTATAACTATTACTTTTTTACCTTCAAAATCTGCTCCCTCTATTTGTCTTCCAGCACCGTGATCTTTTTTCTCACCACGAATATATGCCATAGGAACATTTAATCTTTCAGCTATAAATGCTGCCCAAGGGATTCCTGCTGTTGCTGTTCCTGCAAGAACATCAAATTCTTTTCCTTTTAATGCCTCTATAAATCCATCAACAACAACTTTTCTCTCTTCAGGATACCCTATCATTTTTCTGTTATCACAGTAGATTGGACTTTTTATTCCTGAAACAAATGTAAATGGCTCAGCAACGTTTAATCTTACTGCTCCTACACCTAATAATGATTGTGCTACTCCTTTAGCGCTGTTTGTACTCATCTATATCACTTCCTTACCAATTTTATTTATAAATTCTCCGTTGTTATATACAACTTTTCCTCCTACGATAGTCGTAAGAATTTTTCCACCTTTTTCAAACCCTTCATATGGTGTCCATCCACATTTTGATACAACTCCATCTTGAGAGATAACTTCATCAGTTGTCATATCAACAATTACCATATCTGCATCATACCAAAGAGCAATTTTTCCTTTATTTTCTAGTCCAAAAATTTTAGCTTGATTTTCGCTCATAATTTTTGTAAGCTTTTCCATAGATATTTTATCACATCTTACTGCTTTAAGCATCATTTCAAGAGAGTTTTCTGCTCCAGGAATACCAAAAATAAGTTTTTCCTTTTTCTCTTCTATTCTGTGAGGAGCATGATCTGTTCCTATTGTGTCAATAGTTCCGTCAATTATTCCTTCCCAAAGAGCCTCATTGTCCTCTTTTGTTTTAAGCTCAGGCTTCATTCTTAAAAGAGGATTTTTTTTCACATCTTCCACATTTAAGAAAAGATGATGAGGTGTTACTTCTCCATATACTTTAAGTCCTCTTTTTTTAGCTTCTCTTACATATTCCACTTCCTCTTTAGTAGAAAGATGGCAAAGATAAACAGGAACATCACATTTTTCAGAAAGCTCTATAGCTTTTTTCACCATATCTCCCTCTGCATGAACTCCAACAAGTTTTGAACTTTTAAAAATATTTTCTAAGACTTTTTCATCTTCCACAAGCATATTTCCTGTTGAAACATTCATAAATACTTTTGTTCCAATAACTTCGTTCTGAACCTCTTTCACAATTTCATGGTTATCAGCCTTGCTTCCTCCAAACCAGAAAGCATAGTTAACATATGATTTTCCTATCATCTCTTTCTTTTTATTTTCCAGAGCTTCTTTTGTTATTGTATTTGGAACAGTATTAGGCATATCAAAGAAAAGAGTGATTCCTCCCTTTGCACACGCCATACTTCCTGTTGTAAAATCTTCTTTGTGAGTCATTCCAGGATCTCTCATATGTACATGAGGGTCGATTACTCCAGGAAGAAGATAATTTCCACGAGCATCGATTACATTTTCATACATATCTCCCTTTATATCGTTATCAATTACAGCTATTTTTCCATTTGAAGTAATAATATTGGTTATCTCTTCTTTTCCATCAACTATAATTCTGCAGTTTCTAATTAGCATTTTCCTGCCTCTTTTAATCCCTCTTCAATCTCTTCAACAACAAGTCTTGCTGCAAGAGCAGGATCTTCATGTTTTGTTATAGGTCTTCCAACAACTAGGAAATCACATCCATTAAGCATTGCATTTTTTGGAGTCATTATTCTAGTTTGATCGTTTGTAGCTGACCATGCTGGTCTTACTCCAGGGCATACAGTTTTAAACTCATCTCCAAGAGCTTCTTTTATATATTTTGCTTCCCACGGAGAGCAAACAACTCCGTTCATTCCTGATTCTTTAGCAAGTCTTGCAAGGTTCATAGCAAGATCTTTTATAGATGTTTCTGTCATGAAAGTTTCCTTAACTTCCTCTTGTGATAAGCTTGTAAGGATTGTTACAGCTATAAGAAGAGATTTTTCATCTATTTTTCTTACTTCTTCCACAACTTTAGACATCATTTTCTTTCCTCCAGTTGCGTGAACATTGTACATAAATACATTTTCTTTTGACGCAAATACTGAAGCCATAGCTGTTGTATTTGGAATATCGTGGAATTTAAGGTCTAAGAATATTTTTTTCTTTTTTCCTGCAAGATATTCTATCATTTTTCCACTTGAGTTTAAGAATAACTCAAGTCCTACTTTATAAAAAGTTGCTCCGTCTCCTATTTTTTCAACAAGTTCAATAGCCTCTGTCATTGTAGGAAAATCCAGAGCTATTATCATTCTGTCTTTTGCTTGTATCATCTCTCTCCTCCTGATATATTAAAAGTTTATTTTATTTATTAAATTAAAATTATTTTCTGAAAGCTATTCCTCTGATATCTTGGATATTTTCAAGTCCATGTTCTTCAGCATATTTTTGAAGCCCATCTCTTACTTCCATTGGAAGAACTGGATTTGGGAAAAGTGCTGTTCCTAAAGAAACAAGAGTTGCTCCAGCCATAATAAATTCTACAGCATCTTCATAAGAAGCTATTCCTCCCATTCCAATTATAGGGATATTTACATTTTGTGCCACTTGATAAACCATTCTTACAGCAACAGGTTTTACTGCAGGTCCTGAAAGTCCTCCCATAGTATTTCCTAAAATAGGTTTTCCTGTATTTGTATCTATTCTCATTCCAAGAAGAGTATTTATCATAGATATTGCATCAGCACCATTTGCCTCAACTATTTTTGCAATCTCAACTATGTTTGTTACATTTGGAGAAAGTTTTACAATAAGAGGTTTTTTAGTAAGAACTTTTTTAACCTCTCTTGTAGTTCTTCCTGCCACTTCAGGATTTGCTCCGAAAGCCATTCCTCCGTCTTTAACATTTGGACATGAGATATTAAGTTCAACAAGAGCAATTTCATCTATCTCGTTTACTCTTTTTGCAAGTTCAACATATTGCTCAACACTGCTTCCGTTAATATTTACTATTATATTTGTAGTCATTCCCTCTTTTTTTAGATTTGGAATAATTTCTTTTTCAAAATAATCAATTCCAGGATTTTCTAATCCTACACAGTTTAATATTCCACTTGGAGTTTCAGCTATTCTTGTTCCAAGATTTCCTGTTCTTGGCTCAAGAGTAAGCCCTTTTAATGTTATTCCTCCAAGTACATTTGGATCACAGTAATCTTTAAATTCAGTTCCGAATCCAAAACATCCAGATGATGTTACAATGGGATTTTCAAATTCCACTCCTAAAAAATTTACCTTTAATCTGTTCAATCTATTCACCTCTTATTATTTTACCCTTATATTATTTTCCACAGCTGCAAGGAACTGTTTCTTTTGGATTAACATCTATAACGATTCTGCTGTCAAAAACAGGTCCGTCATGACATACTTTTTTCATTCCTTCATTTGTAAGAATTGAGCATCCTACACAAGCTTTTACTCCACAAGCCATTCTCTCTTCAAGAGAAACTTCACAATATACTCCAAACTCTTCAGCTGTTTTAGCTACAAATTCCATCATAATGTGAGGTCCACAAGTGTAAACAGCATCAATTTTTCTTTCTGAAAGAACTTTTCTAAGAGGAGCTGTTACATTTCCTTTTAATCCCTCTGAACCATCATCTGTTGTAACTATTGTTTCAATATTTTCAAGATTTATATTATTTAATATTTTTACACTTTCAGAATTTCTTCCTCCACAGATAAATATTACATTGTTCTTCTCAGAAAGACTTTCAATCAGAAGTTTCATAGGAGCAATTCCCATTCCTCCTCCAACTACAACTATTGTCTTATCTTCTACATCTGTAGTGAATCCATGTCCTAAAGGTCCTTGAATATTTATAGTGTCCCCCTCAGACAGACAACTAAATTCTTTAGTTCCTTTTCCCTTTACTTCATAATAAAATTCTAAAGTTCTTTCCTTCTTATTAATATAATGTAAACTTATAGGTCTTCTTAAAAGTGTAGACCCATTTTTGCACTGAAGCATGAAAAACTGCCCTGCACAAGAAGGGTCTATAGTTTTATCCCCTTTTAGTTTCATTAAATAATAGTTTCCGCCAACATGAATATTTTCTAATACTCTGCAATCTTCTAAAAACATTTTCTCCCCCTAAACCTATATTTCTCTTCCACAGTAATAACAATATTTTTTACCGTTAATAATTTCTACCTTATTATCTGTCTGTTCAAATGCTGTGATACAGTTATTATTTGTGCAGACTCTTTCGCTGTTTTTCTCAACAGGATTTTTTTCTTTTTCTTTATAATTTATATCTAATTTTCCAAGAGCAGTACCTATCATAGCCTCTCTTACAGGTACTCCATTTTTTGCCTGTTTAAAATAAAGAGCGTGTTTTGTATCATCTAAGTCTATATCTATCTCATCAACTCTTGGTAGAGGATGTAAAATTATCATATTTTCTTTACATTTTCCTACAATAGTATCTTTTGAAATTACATATACCCCTTTCATTTTTTCATAAAGTTCAGGGTCTTCAAATCTTTCTTTTTGGATTCTAGTCATATAAAGAACATCTGTTTCCATTAAAATCTCTTTATAATCAGACACAAGCTTATATTCTATTCCTTTTTCTTCAAGTTCATGAGTTATCTCCTCTGGAATTTGAATCTCTTCAGGAGCGACAAAATAGAATTTTTGTCCTTCAAATTTAGACAATGCTCTTGCAAGTGAGTGGACAGTTCTTCCATATTTTAAGTCCCCTATAAATGCTGTTGTAAGATTATCTATTCTTCCATGTTCCTCTTGAATTGTGAACAAATCAAGAAGAGTTTGGCTTGGATGTTCATTTGCTCCGTCTCCTGCATTGATAACAGGAACACAGGCAATATCATCTGCAAATCTTGCAGCTCCATCTCTTAAATGCCTCATTATTATCACATCAGCATATCCTTCTGCCATTCTTATTGTATCTCTCAGGCTTTCTCCTTTTTTCATTGAAGTTGCCCCAGGACTGTCAAATCCTAAAACCTTAGCCCCTATTCTGAAACTTGCTGATGTAAATGAAAGTCTTGTTCTTGTTGAAGGTTCAAAGAATAAAGTTGCCGCTATCTTATCTTTTATAAGTTCCCCGTTTGGACATTCCTTTAACTCTTTTGCTCTTTTTAAAATTTCCAAAATCTCATCTTTTGTAAATTCTTTGATAGATATAAAACTTCTCATTTTATCCCCCTTGTATAAAAAAAAGGAATAAAAACTATAATCACTATTATAGTCTTTATCCCTAAAATATCAAAAACTGTTATAAATTTGAGAATTAAGTAAAAATATAAAGAATTTTTCAGTTTTATTAAATAACACTTTTATCTTCACTTAATACCCTCCTGTTTTTTTTGCATTGTTAAGAGTATATCATATTTTTCATTTTTGTTCAATAATTTTTGGTAAATTTTAGAGAATTTTTTTTATTTTCTCTCTATTCTGAAACAATGTATTTCTTACACTTATTATATACTTTTTCATCAACAGCTGCAAGGATTTTTACACCTTCTCCTAAAAATTCTTCCTCTTCCACTACTGCATTGCTGTGAATATATGCTGATACTGCTGTATCACTGTATGGAATAAGAAACTCTACTTTTCTCATTGTATGAGGAAGTTTTTCTACTGCAAGGGCAAGAAGAGTATCCACATTTCTGTTTTCTTTTGCACTTATCTCAATAGTTTCATATTTTGAAAGCTGTTCTTTTATCTCAGCAAGTTTTTCTGAAGAAACAAGTTCAGATTTATTAAGAGCAAGGATAACAGGCTTGTTTTCACAACCAAGTTCTTTTAACACATTTTCAACAACTTGAATCTCTTGGAAAAGATTTTCACTGTGAGCATCTACTACATGGATAAGGATATCTGAAAATATTACCTCCTCAAGTGTAGATTTAAATGCTTCTACTAAGTCGTGAGGAAGTTTTCTGATAAATCCTACTGTATCTGCTATTGCCACCTCTTTTTTATCAGGAAGCTCTACAACTCTCACTGTTGTATCAAGAGTGGCAAAAAGCATATCCTTTGCAAAAACATCTTCTGTTTTTCCACTGTTTTCTTTGCAGTAAGTTGAAACAATAAGATTTCTCAAAGTAGATTTTCCCACATTTGTATATCCAACAAGAGAGATTTTTCCCATTCCTGATTTTTCTCTCTTTTCTCTTTGAGTTCCTCTTGTTTTCTTAATTTTTTCCAATTCCTCTTTCAAATTATGAATATTTTCTTTTATTTTTCTTCTGTCAAGTTCAAGTTTAGTTTCCCCAAGTCCTCTGTTACCGACTCCCCCTATTCTTGACATAGATGCTCCAAATCCTATAAGTCTTGTACTTCTGTATTTAAGTGCCGCAAGTTCAACTTGAATCTTTGCTTCTCTTGTTCTTGCTCTTCTTGCAAAAATTTCCAAAATAAGAGAAGTTCTGTCCATTACCTTACATCCTATTACATCTTCCAGATTTCTTATTTGTATTCCAGAAAGCTCCTCGTCAAAAATAATAAGGTTTGCTCCTTTTATCTGTTTCATTCTTGCAAGTTCAATAACTTTCCCTTTTCCAATATAAAAACTTTTATCTATATTATTTCCTTTTTGGAACAATATATCAGCTGTTTCTATATCACAAGCATCAGCAAGTTCTTTTAACTCTTCAAGACTTTCCATGCTCTCTCTTCCCACAAGCACAGCTAAATCTTTATTTTCTTCATGAAGATCTCTCAGTTTTAAAGCTTTTTCTATCTCTGCCACTTTTTCAAGATAATTATAATTTTCTGCTGCATCAAGAGAAGCAGCTCTGTATTCCTCATATCCTATAATATTGTTTTCAACTTTACAGAAAGCTATACCTATCCCTGTAATATTTCCCTCTCCATCAAGTCCTATTGCTGTCATAGCATCAAGCTGAAGTTCTATAAGAGCTGAAATATCCACATCTGAAAGCTTTGCACTTCCATTTGGGTGAGTGTGGAAAATTCTAAGTCCACAAAGTCTTCTGTCTTTAATTTCAACATTTGGAAGCTTCGCACTTGTACTGTCCCCAATATTGATATCTGTAACTTTTCCGTTTCTGTCTACAGCTATGCTTATTTCCTTATTTATTTTTATACTGATCTCTGAAATCTTCTCTATCAGCTCTTTTTTTAAAAATTTTCCCTTTTCTGTTTTCTCTTCACAAGCTATCTCTAATTCTTTTAAAATATAATCTTTAATTCCGTTTGTATTTCCGCTTATCATAGTGCCTCCTAAAAAAAATTGTAAATCTCCTTGCTTTTTTTTACATAATATTGTATATATATCGGTATAGATAGTTTTCATTCAAAACAGATTTTTGAAAGAACAATCATTTTCCATGAAAGCTACCCTACATATTAAAATTGGGAGGAGATTTTTATGAAAAAACTTGGTTTACTACCTAAACTTATCCTTGGTATCATACTTGGTATTATTCTTGGTAAGATGAAGGTATTGGTTATTGTTCAATTACTTGCTACATTCAATGGATTATTTGGAAACTTCTTAGGATTCGTTATTCCATTAATCATCATAGGTTTCGTTGCTCCTGGTATCGGAGATCTTGGTGGAAATGCAGGAAAACTTCTTGGTGCTGCTGTTATAGTTGCTTATGGATCTACAATTATTTCTGGTTCATTTGCTTATGCTGTTGACAGTACTTTATTCCCTTCATTCCTAAAAGCAGGATCACTTGCAATAGATGCATCTAACCCTGAACATGCTCTTGTTGCACCTCTTATGAAAGTTGCAATGCCTCCAATTATGGACGTTATGTCAGCTTTACTTATAGCTTTCGTAATCGGACTTGGAATTGCTGCTGCAAAAGGACATGCAATAAAAGATATAATGAACGAATTCCAATCAATTGTTGAAGGAATAATCAAAGTTGTTATCATTCCTTTATTACCTTTACACATTGCCGGAATATTTGCTAACATGACATATGCAGGACAAGTTGAAACTATCCTTAGCGTATTTGCAAAAGTATTCGCAATCATAATCGTAATGCACATTGTTATTCTTTTATTCCAATACACTGTTGGTGGAATATTAAATGGAGCAAATCCAATAGCATTATTAAGAAATATGCTTCCAGCATATATGACTGCAGTAGGAACTCAATCTTCAGCTGCTACAATCCCTGTTACTTTAGCTCAAACTAAGAAAAATGGTGTTAATGATGGTATTGCTGAATTTACAATTCCATTATTTGCTACAATCCACTTATCAGGATCAACAATAACATTAACAAGCTGTGCTTTAGCAGTTATGATGTTACATGATATGCCTTATACATTTACATCATTCTTTGGATTCATCCTTATGCTTGGTGTAACAATGGTTGCTGCTCCAGGAGTACCTGGTGGAGCTGTAATGGCTGCTTTAGGATTACTTGAAAGTATGCTTCATTTCGACCAAAACCTATTATCTTTAATGATAGCTCTATACCTAGCTCAAGACAGTTTCGGTACTGCTTGTAACGTAACTGGTGACGGTGCTCTAGCTCTTATCGTTAACAAGATTGCAGGTTTCAAATTAGAAAAAAAATAAGTTAATCTTTAACTTTTAAATCAACGGCTGAGTAAAATCAGCCGTTTTTTATTTATCCATTATTCTTATAGTATCATCTCTTTTATTTCTATTCAAGAAAAAATAAAAAAGAACTGCTATATTTATAAAAATTTTATTTTTTACAAATATATAACAGTTCTTTTTCCAAATATTATAATCTTGTAAATACTTCTATGATGTTAAAGATATGATCTCTAATTCTTCTGTAATGATTTAATATATCCATATAGCTTGTACTGAATACTGCTGATGTTTCACCTTTTACATTTTCAAGGTGGAAGTTTCTTGCTTCTCTGAACTTCTCTGTTATCTCATTAGCTTTTTTAATAGCTTTTATAAATCTTTCTTTATCTTTTGTTTCATAAGAGATGTTTATCTCTCTAAAAAGTATCTCTATATTTTCATTAAGATCAAATAATGTTTTTCTTGCTTTATCATTTATTTTTATATCGTGATCCTGAATCTTTCTTATAGATTTTGCTATTCTCATCAGATAATCACTTATTGTTTCATACTCATCACACACTTCAAGGTTCTTTCTTGTTTCCTCTCTCATGGAATCTGTTAAATCCTTATTAAGTATTAGGAAGTTTACATCTGTTACCTCTTTTTGATAAAGATCCAAATCATTTTCCAATTTTTGAAGCCTTGCAAGTTTTGAATCAGGTATCATCTCATTCTTTGCTAAAGTTTCTTCAAGAGCAAACATCATCTCTTTTATATGCTGTCCCATTGTAAGTACTTCTATCTTTGTTTGTCCAACTACAACACTTGGTGTTCCCACCATAAGTTTATCAAGTTTTGTAACCTTTTCATTTGATTTTCCACTGTCTTTTACAAGCTTAGTAAGGAAAGTTGATAAAGGCCCAGTAAACGGAATAAAAAGAACTACATTCAATACATTAAACATTGTATGTGCTGTTGCTATACCAAATGTTATATTGCTTTCTACATCAACTATATGCCCTAAAAATTTTATATAAAGAGGGAAAATAGATGTTACCCAAATAACCCCGATTATATTTATTATTGTATGTGCATATGCTGCTCTTTTTGCATTTGTAGTAGCTCCAAGAGAAGCCAGAAAAGCTGTAATTGTTGTTCCTACATTTTCACCAAGTACCAATGCAACTGCTGTAGGATAATCTATAAGCCCCTGTACAGCAAGAGTAATTGTTATACCCAGTGTTGCCGCTGATGACTGAACTATTCCTGTAATCAAAGCTCCGATACAAGCAACTTTTACTGCTCCAAAATATGTGTCTGCATTAAACAATTTAAAAAGTTCAATAAATTCCGGCATACTTCTTATAGGTTTTAAACCGTTGCTCATAAGATCAAGCCCTAAGAAAATAAGCCCAAGCCCCATAATTGTAAGAGCTCTTGTTCTTGCTTTATCACTTCTGAAGAACACATAAGATATTGCCGCAGCTCCCGTTATAGGAAGCCCATATTTCCCAATATTCAAAACTAAAAGCCAACCTGTTACAGTTGTACCTATATTTGCCCCAAGAATAACTCCAAGAGCTTGTTTCAAAGTAAGCAGCGAGGCATTAACAAACCCGATTGTCATTACCGTGCTTACAGAAGATGACTGGACAAGCATTGTTACAAATATCCCCATAAGGACTGCCATTATTCTGTTTGTAGTAAGTGCTGCCAATATCTTCTTCAATCTTTTTCCTGCAAGTTTCTGCATTCCCCCTGACATATTTTCCATCCCGTAAAGGAAAATACCCAGTCCTCCAACAACATTGAAGATAATATTTAAGTACATTGTACCTCCCGAATATTTTATAAATTTACACCAATTAAAAGATTAACACATATTTTAAAAAAAGTAAATATCTTGCAAGGTTTTTTCATAGATTTTATTACTTTTATAAAAAAACAGAGCCTGACAATTTATCAAACTCTGTTTATTTAAATTATTAAAAGATTTTATTTTTAGAACTCATATCTGAATCCTAAGTTACCTTGCCACTTAGTTTCAACTGTAGAATCTCCTGTTCTTTCAATATCTGCATATACATTCATATTTTCTGTAAATCTATAGTTTGCTCCAACTCCAAATTCAAACCAAGTATCTCCAAAATCTTCTGATGTTGAAGCATACACTCCGTTTCTTTCATATTCTGTATCAACATCTCCTGCAAATTCTTTTACAACATGAGTTCTTGCATATACATTTCCTTTATCGCTGAATTTATATCCAACTGCTGCTCCAATTCTTCCTTCAGCAGTGTAGATAGAATCTTGAGATATTTCTATTCCAGAATCTGTAGTATAAGTTTCATCTCCCAATCTTCCTAAATGCATTCCAACACTTGGTTCAGCAAACCATTTATCAGTGATGTCAAATCTCTTACCGTATTCAGCACTTAAACTGATTCCATAAGTATCATAATCTCCTTTAAGTTTTTCTGTATCATTCATATCAAATTTATTATTTAGACGGCTTACTTTGTAAAGAACATCAACATAGTGTCCATTGTTATTCATCCATGTTGCATAGATTCCAGCACCTACTGAATAGTTTTCTCCAGTCCCATAGCTGTAGTCAGTTTCTCCGTCTGTGTAGCTTACTAAGTATCCTAAGTAAACTCTTCCATTATCAACTGTATATTTTTTATCATATCCAACTTGGTAAGTTTGATATTCGTTATCATATTGACTTCCATTTTCTACTTTTCCGCCATATATTCTAGCCCATACTCCGTGTTCAGCTGAAGAATCTCTTAATTCTCCCATTCTTTGAGTTAAACTTCCCATCTCTTGTTTCCAAGATAGGTAATTAATAGCTGTTAAATCTCTGATAGCTTCTGTTGTAGGAGTATCTTTTGCTTGTTGAATATTAGTAACTTTTCCATTTTCTAAATCAGCTGTAACTTTTCCTGTTAAAGTTCCACCATCTACAAATAATGTTTGGTCTATATTTTCAATATTAGCTCCATCTTTACCAACTACTTTATTTGTTAATTTTTCAAGAGCAGTTTCTGCTTTTATATTATTTTCTGCTAAATCATCAGTGTTTACTCCTGATAGCCCTACTTCAAGATTTGTATTATCTTTTACTTCGCTAATATTAAGCTTTCCATCTGTAACTTCTATTTCTTCTCCATTTACTGAAGCTGCAAATAGTGCTGTACCATTGTTTCCATGAAGTCTGTCTACATTAATATTATCTACATCATCAGTTACTTCAAGTATTCCGCCGTTCATTGTTAAATCATTAACAAAACTATCTCCTGTTACTTTCCAAGTTCCTCCATTAGAAAGTCCTAATTTCATTCCAGTTACTTTATCTTTTCCTTCAGGAGCATTCCCTGTTGGAGTAATTTTTCCATTTAAATATGAACTTTCATTAGATAAATTTAATATTACTCCTGATTCAATTGTTGTTCCAGAAGTTTCTGCATCATAAGAAAAATCTATATTTCCATTTAATTTTATTGTTTTGTCATTGTTTTTATTAATAATTATTGAGGATTTTCCTCTAGTAGTTATAGCAGCATCTGCTGTAACAGTTAAATTTCCATTTACCTCTAAAATACCTTGTGATAAAGCAGCTAATCCTGATCCTCCACCATCTTTTCCTTCTGCATTTACTACTGTATTTTCAGCATTTATTATAACTGTTGCTCTATTTTCTTCTGCTGACTCTGTAGAAGAGTTTTGAGCTATTATACCATAAGACCACGAATCTGTAGACTTGACTGTTACATTTAAATTTTTTCCATTAACTTCTAGCAATGCACTTCCTTTATTGTCATTTCCATTACCTCTAGCTGCTAATCCAATGGCTTGTTTTTTACTATTTATATTAACTTTTATTTCTTCTGTATCTTCTTTTCCCAATCTTGTAGTTCCTGCTCCTTCAGAATTTGCAGTGACCATTAATCCAGCTAACTGGACTCCTTGTTCTTTTCCTTGATTATCTATAAAAGTATCCACATTTGAATCTACATTCAAAGCAATATTTTTTCCATCTATTTCAAATTTTCCTCCATTATTTACTCTTATTCCATAGATATTACTAGGATTATCTTTAGGTTTTTCTGCATTCACAAATTCTATATTTGTACTAAAATCTTCTGTTATAGAAACATTTTGCCCTGAATTTACTACAATAGGTTTATCTTTATATTCTTCTGCCGTTGCTCCCATTGCTACAGTTCCTGCAATTAAGAATCCTACAACTGTTGCCATCGTTATTTTAACTCTCATTTTTAACCATCTTTTTAATGATTTTTCTGTACTGACATAATTTCTCATATAATATCCCTCCATAAAAAAATATTAATTTTTTATTATTTTTTATAAAAAAAACGCAAATAACGAGTATTATTTTTTTATAAAAAACTTGTATAAATAATTTTAATTAATTATACTTAAATATACATTCTCCTATATTTTATATATAGCTCAAAAATTTTAAAAAGTCAATAGCTCTTTTAAAATAAAAAGATTAAATATAAAAAGAGCTGTTGCATTTTATAAATGCAACAACCCTTTATTAATATTTTAGTTTTCGTAAAGAACAACTTCATTGTTATTTTCTATGGTAGCTTGAATGTCAATAACTCTTTGGTTAGAGCTTCCTCTCCATTTAAGACTGACATCTTTAAGCTCCTCTGTAAATTTTCCATCTATTAAAACATCACAATTTTTCATAAGAGCATATTTTTTAGGATCAGTGATTATCTGTTCCCATGTAAAACCTGACCATATCCAGATATTTTTTTTAGGAAATCTCTTTTTAAATTCAGCTGTAAACTCTGTCAAAGGCTCTACATTTTTATAGTATGTGGGATCTCCGCCCAAAAGAGAAAGCCCCTGCATAGCAGAATCAAATCTTTTAAAGTATTCCAAAATATTTTCCTGTATCTCCTCTGTAAAAGGTACACCATATTCTGAATCCCATGTTTCTTTATTAAAACATCCCTTACATCTGTGTGTACATCCGCTCACAAACAATGTTACTCTGATCCCTTTTCCGTTAATCATATCAGTAAATTTTATATCTGAATAATTCATTGCAATATCTCCTACATATGTTTTACTCTTGCTATTACCTCTTTTTGTTTTCCGCTGTTAAACGGTCTTGCATCTGGTTGGCTTAAATAACCACATACTCTTCTTATTACATTCATCTGAGTACTGTCATGGTTTCCACAATTAGGACAAGTAAATCCCTCTTCTGTTGCTAAAAATTCTCCTGAGAAACCACAGATATGGCATTTATCAACTGGTTGGTTGATTCCCATATAGTGAATACCAACTGATTTTGCATATTTTAATATATCATATACAGCTTCCAAATTGTTTTTCAATGAATCTGTTTCAATATAACTTATATGTCCTCCCCAAGAATATTTATGTCCTGGTGCTTCCATTCTAAGTTTTTCAAAAGGATTTACTTTTATGTGTGAAGACACATGGAATGAGTTATCGTAATATCCTTTATCTGTAATCATAGGCACAATTCCAAATTCCTCTTTATCAATTTTACAGAATCTGTTGCATAAAGATTCACTTGGTGTTCCGTAAAGAGCAAATCCAAGATTAGTTTCCTTTTTAAATTCTGCCACTTTATCAGCCATATGTTTTAATATTTTAAATGTTTTTTCATAAACTTCCTCATCTTGAGAGAAATCTACACCATAAATTAATTGAGAAACTTCACTAAGCCCTATATATCCTATTGACACTGTTGAGTATCCTCCATAGATAAGATCTTTTATTGTATCCTTAGGATTTTTTTGAGCTAATGCTCCCTCTTCCCAAATGATTGGTGCTATTTCTGCTTGAGTGTTTTCAAGATATTTTGCTCTGAACACTGAGTTTTCTTTGCAAAGTTCCATAACTCTGTCAAGCTCTTTATAGAAACCTGCTTCGTCCCCTTTGTTTTTAATAGCTATTCTTGGAAGGTTGATTGATGTAGCACCAAAGTTAAATCTTCCTGAATAAATCTCTTTTCCATCTTTATCATACCAAGGAGAAAGAAAGGCTCTGCATCCCATTGGGTACACAACTGTACCTTTTTCTACCTGTTCTTTTGTAACAAAAAGAATATCAGGATATATTGATTTTGTCATACAGCTGAAAGCCATTTGTGAAATATCCCAGTTAGGATCTTCTGGATTAAAGTTAAGTCCTTCACAAGTAGCGTAAACTATTTTTGGGAATATAGCTGTTTCTTTTTTAGCTCCAAATCCGTCCATTCTTGTTTTTAAAACATATTTTTGAACCAATCTTCCTTCCCAAGATGTTTCTGTACCTATTCCTATTGTTGTAAAAGGTGTTTGTCCATTTACTGTTGAAAGAGAGTTAATCTCATATTCTAATCCCTGCATAGCTTGTTTTACAGATTCCTCTGTCATATCAGAAGCATATTCAAAAGCTCCGGCAAATCTCTCTTTTAAAGATTTATTTGAATATTCAATATCCTCTTCCCCAATAATTTTTTCTATTCTTTCATCATTTAATCTTTCTATATATTTAAGCCCTTTTTTGAAATGTTTTTTGAAACTCTTTATAATATATGGAACTAAAACTTTATCAAGATAAGGGATTGAACATCCTCCATAAGTGTTTGAAGATACAGAAGCAATTATTTGAACAATATGCCCCACTGCCACATCTACAGAATTAGGTTCAAGCATTTTAGCATTTCCTATCTTGCATCCACCTTTAAGCATTCTTGCCACATCTACAAGTTCACAGTTTGTTTCTCTGAAAAGAAGGTAATCTAAATCGTGAATATGAATTTCCCCTTTTTCATGGGCAGTTTTCAAATGCTTTGGAAGAATCTTATTCAGATAATAATCTTTTGAAGATATTCCTGCAAGAAGATCTCTTTGAACAGATATAGTTTTTGAATCTTTATTAGCATTTTCATTCATCTGGTCCTTATCTCTTGCGTCTATAAGCTCATTAATTTGTTTATAAATACTTTTTTCTTTATCTCTTTTATCAGCCATTACAGCTCTATATCCTTGATAAAGCATAGCAATATCTTTTCTGCTTGTAGTCATAAGTTTTTTTACAACTAAGTCTTGAATTTCCTCTACTCCAAGCTGTTTTATATCAAGATTTTCTATTTGTGAAGCAATCTTTTTTATAGTGTCTGTATCCATAGGTCTTTCAGACTGTTGTGCTGCAAGTGTTATTGCTCTTTCTATTCTCTCCTTTACAAAAGGAACAACCTCTCCATCCCTCTTTACTACTCTCTCTACCATGCCACTTCTCCTTAAAAATATTTATAAATTTTTATTTATTTCATAAAAGAGGAACACAATATCTTGTGTTCCTTTTCAAAATTCACTACTACATATTAGTATTTTTTCCAAAAAATTGCAAGTATAATTTCCTTTTTACAACTATTCAAAAAAAGTATTTGACAACTTAACCATTATGGGATAATGAATAGTAATAAGAGAGAAAAAATAAAAAAATATTTATTTAAAAAAATAAATAAAAAAATAAAGGGATTTAAGG
>DXWL01000037.1:4752-18912 GCA_019416865.1 Fusobacterium sp. | reverse complement strand
ACAATTTTTAATATCGAGAATTTTATTTTTACAATTTTAGAAATGCAACAGCTCCCTTTTATTTAGGGATTATTTTACCATAACCCCATTTTTATATTTATGTTTTTCAGAAAGTTTTCCATCTTCATCATAACTTTCAAATGTACCGTGAAGTTCTCCTTTTTTGTAGAAATATTTTTCCTTTATATTTCCATTTTCATAATATTCCACTGTTTCTCCATGAGGTACTCCCTTTTTATATTCAGCAGAAAAATTCAGTTGTTTTGAATTTTCAAAGTAAATTTCTATCTTTCCTGTGAAAGGCTTATCTGTAGAGATTTCATAGACAATATCATTTTTAGGTATAACCTCAGAATAATCAACTACTTTTTCATACCTCATTGCCATAATAATAAATCCAATAAGAATTCCCCCAATAAGAGGTCCCCATTTTTTTCTCATTTTTCCTCCTACAAGATATCATTTAATTTATAGTTTTTAAGATTTTCAATACCTGTTGTTATAAATTTATCTGTTTCTTCAATGTGTTTCTTTATGCTTTGTTCAGCAGGACCTCCCAAAGTTGTTCTTTTTTCAACACATCTTTCAATATCAATCTCATCATAGATATCTTTTTCAAAAAGCTCTGAAAAGTTTTTATACTCTTCAAGACTCATTGTATCAAGAGATTTTTTATTGTCAATGCAGTATGAAACCATTGCTCCTGTAATCTTATAGGCATCTCTGAAACTCATTCCTTTTCTTGTAAGATAATCTGCTGCATCTGTAGCATTTATAAATCCATCATGACAAGCTTTAAGCATTCTTTCTTTTCTAGGCTTCATAGTTTTAACCATTCCATTAAATACAGTGAAGCATCCTTTTACAGTGTCCACAGCATCAAAAAATGCTTCTTTATCCTCCTGCATATCTTTGTTATAAGCTAGAGGAATCCCTTTTAGTGCAGTAAGAAATCCCATAAGATCTCCAAAAACTCTTCCGCTTTTTCCTCTGATAAGTTCAGCAGCATCAGGATTTTTTTTCTGCGGCATTATACTGCTTCCTGTTGAGAAAGCATCACTTAACTCAATATATCCAAAATCATTTGAACAGAAAAGGATAATCTCTTCTGAAAATCTTGAAAGGTGAACCATAATAAGTGAGAAAGCACTCATTATTTCTGCAATATAATCTCTGTCACTTACACCGTCCATGCTGTTCCATGTTGGAAAATCAAATCCTAAAAGTTGGCTTGTAAACTCTCTGTCAAGAGGATAAGATGTTCCTGCAAGGGCAGCTGACCCAAGAGGAGATGTGTTCATAAGATTAAAAGCATTTTCAAGTCTTGTATAATCTCTTTTAAACATCTCAGCATAAGCTAATAAATAATGTGCAAAAGTTACAGGCTGAGCCTTTTGAAGATGTGTAAATCCCGGCATATATGTTTTTACATTTTCTTTGGCTGTATTATTTAATATCTCTATAAGTTCAATAATATATGACTGAACTTTTTTTACTTCATCTTTTGTGAAAAGCTTCATATCAAGAGCAACCTGATCGTTTCTGCTTCTTCCAGTATGAAGTTTTTTTCCTGTATCCCCAATTTTATCTATAAGGACTTTTTCTATATTCATATGAATATCTTCATATTCGATTGAAAACTTTATTTTTCCCTCTTCTATCTCTGTAAGAATCTCTCTTAAAGTTTTCTCAATAAGTTCTGCCTCATCTTTTGAGATAATTTCTTGTTTTCCAAGTCCTCTCACATGGGCAATACTTCCCATGATATCATATCTGTACAATCTTTTATCAAAATTTATTGATGAATGAAAGTCTAAGATAAGATCACTTGCTTTCTCTTTGAATCTTCCTGAAAAATACTGCATTGTTGTTGCCTCCTTCTGTTAAAATCCCAGTGCATCTAGAATTTTATCCCCTATCTTTCTGTTTTTCCCTACTGCTGGATAGCAGTGAATATGTATTGCTGGATTGAAATTTATCTCAATTACAGCATAATTTCCCTCAGGATTTTCTTTTTTAATATCCTCTATCATAATATCCACACCACAGAAAACAGCTCCTGCACTTTCAGCAGCTCTTACAGCAATCTCCTTATAAATTTCAGGAATTTCATCAGTAAAATCTATGCTGTCCCCTCCTGTGCTTATATTTGAATTTTCACGAAGATATACAACCTCATCTTTTTTAGGGATATAGTCAAAATCTTTTCCTTGATTTGCAAGAAGAAGTTTTTCAATCTCTCCCAAATTTATTTTTTGAAGAGGTTTTTCATAATGTGTCCCCCTCAAGTGATTTTCATTTTTTATTTTAACAAGTTCACTTATAGTTTTTTCTCCGTCCCCTGTTACATTGGCAGGAACTCTGTGTAAAATTCCTTCTGTTTTGCCGTCTATTACAAGAAATCTGTATTCTTTTCCAGAGATAAACTCTTCAACAAGAACAGATCTGTCTTCTGCAAAGGCAATTTCAAGAGCCTTAAAATATTCCTCTTTTGTAAATCCCTGTTGGAAAATAGAGATTCCCAGTCCAAAGTTTGTAGATTTAGGTTTTATTACAATTTTTTTGCCACAAACTTTTTCAAAGTCCTCTTTTGCTTCCTCTATATTATCATAATTATACCCTAAAGGCACTCTTATTTTATTTTCAGATAAAACTTTTTTGGAAACGATTTTGTTTTCCATAATAAGCATTGTTATATATGAATCCTTTGAGGTTTTGGTAGCTTGTTTCACGTACTCTTTTTTTCCATCTTTTGAAAGGGTGATAAAATTTTCTGTCCTGTCAACAATCTCAAATTTTACTCCTCTTTTTATTGCAGATTTAATAAGTATCTGTGTAGAAAGCTCCATATCCTCATAATTTTTCAAACTAAAACTGTTTTTCTTTGTATATTCTAAAGATTTTTCTGCTGCTTTTAGATGAAACTCAATATATCCATCTTTTTTCACAGCTTCAAGAAGCCTGTTAAGATAAAGATTTCTTGTATCAGCTATTTTTGCAAATTGATACTCCATTATCTTTTCAGTTTTTTTGTTATAAATCCCAAGAGCCTTAAAGTTTTCTACCATCTCTGCAAAGATTGCTGTTACTAAATCAACCACTTTAAATTTTCCTCCACAGACTCCTGTTACCATAAACTCTTCGTTTAGTCCGTGAGTTGCAAGCATCTTTTCATTTTCTTTTGCAGCTAAATAATCATCTTTTGTAAAAGAACATTCACCTTTAATAAGCATATGAAGCATAAAAAGATGAATGAACTGCATATCTTCAAGCTCAATTCCAATTCTTGCAAAAGGATTAAGATCTATACTTCTTACTTCAAGATATTCTATTCCGTCCTCTTCCAAAGAACCTAAAAGATCTTTTGGATTTTTTGCCTTAAGCCTAAGTGAACTATAATATTCTCTTGCTCCTTGAATAGTTCCCTCTGCAATATATTTTTTTAAGTCATTTATATATTCTTCAAGAGAGTTGTGAGAAACATAAAGTTCTTTTTTATTTCTGTACCCACAAATTCCATTTCTGAAAGAGATACCATTTTCAAAATAATATAAATCTTTATCAAAAACCTGCATCTTGCCGATACAGTTTGTGCAGTATGATTTATGTACAACAGCACTTGCTCCTAAAAGGTATACAAGAAGCCAACTATGCTTCATATAGTTTCTGGCAACCTTCATATAAAGATTATTTTTAAAATCTTTAAAACTTTCTTTACTCTCTGATTTTTCATAAAATTCTTTTATAAAATCATTGTCAAAAGAGAAATTATAATGTATCCCTGAAAGAAGCTGAAGATATTTTCCATATTTTGCAGCCAGATTTTTCCTGTATTCTTCACTGGCTTTATCCTCATCAAATTGTGCCACAGGAATATTCTCCTCTTCAGGAATAATCGGAGGGATACTCTGAGGCCAAAGATACTCGTTTTCTAAGTTTTCAGTTACAATATCATGGAGATTTTCCATAAAATAATAAGCATCTTCCACTTTTTTGAAAGAAGGTGTTATCATTTCAAGCTGACTTTCTGAAAAATCCACAGTGATATAAGGATTTTTCTTTTTATCTCCAAAAACAGCAGGGTGCGGAGTAAGAGCCAAATGTCCCTCTCTGTCCACTCTCAGATTTTCTTTTTCCAGTCCAAAATTTCCTCTCTGAACTTTTTCTACAAGCCCGAATTTTTTTATAACAGATACTATATTTTCATTAAGCATAATACCTCCTTGTTTGCCATTTTTATATATGTTTATCTTAATTATACTTGATTATTTTCAAAAAAAGAATACAAGAGTAATGAGAAAATATATAAAATTATTTTTTAAAAAAATATATACAATAGAAATGTGAAAAAAATTTATTTTTCCCAGCTCATCATAAACTCTTTTTCATCTGTACTTTTATCTATTCCAAACTTTTCCACTATAAAGCCCTCTCTTTTATAAAATTTTACAGCATCTATATTTTTTTCATAGACATTTAAAGTCAGATTATTTTTAATTGATTTTGCATAATCAAGAAGTTTCTTTCCTGTTCCCTTTCCTCTAAAATTTTTTTCAACAAAAATTCCTGCAATATAGTTTTTAACTAATCCTACAAATCCTATTATATTATTATTTTCTTCATAAATATATATCTCTGATTGAGGAAGAGCATTTTTTACCATTTCAAAATTTTTCTCCCAGTAAGATTTATCTATAAAATTATGAGCCTCTATGTTTGAATTAAGCCATATCTCCATGATTTTATCTATATCTGCATTTTTAAAATTTCTGACCATATTTAAATACCCTCTTTTTTATTTAAGATTTGTATTTATTTTAAAAGAAAAAATATACTATGTCAATCTTATGAACGGAGATTTTTCAGAGATATTTTAAATAAAACTATAGAGAGAACTACTGAAATATAATCTGCTGCAGTTTGTGTGTAATTAATTCCTGTAAGTCCAAAGACAGAATCAAAAATATAAAGAAGAGGGATAAAAATAAATCCCTGACGGCAGATTGAAAGAGCTGTGGCAGGAAGAGGTCTGTCAACAGACTGCATACTGTTAATACATAAAAATAATATTCCCAGTATAGGGCCAGGTATAGATGTGGCAATAAGCATAGATTTTCCATATTTTATAACTTCTTTATTATTAATAAAAAGTTCAATAATTTGAGAGCTAAAAACAATATAAAGAATTGTAAATATTGTACCAATTATAACTGTCAGCATTCCGCTGAAATTAAATATTTTTATAAATCTGTCTTTTTTCTTAGCTCCAAAACAATATCCTAAAAGTGGCTGGATTCCATTTGTAATTCCCATATGAATAAAAACAATTAAAAGATATACTTTTGTAACAACTCCCATTGCTGCTACAGGAGCATCACCATAAGATACAAGTTTATTGTTTAAAACAACATTTGAAATACTCATAAGAGCTGAATTTATTCCTGCTGGAATACCTAAACTTACAGTTCTTTTAGCCGCTTTTCCGAAAAAATTAAAGTTTTTAAAAGCTATTGAAAGATTTGGACTTTTCTTTTGAAAATAATATATATAATATACACAGCTGAAAATATTTCCCAACACTGTTGCAACAGCAGCTCCTGCTGTTCCCATTTTAAATGTAAGAATAAATATAGGGTCAAGAATAATATTTACAACTGTTCCTATCATTCCTCCTATCATAGAGGCTGATGCTGCTCCCTCTCCACGAACAGTATGTCCAAAAGCATTTGCAAAAAGAATAAAAGGAGCTCCAAGAGCTATATAAAATAAATAATCTTCAGCAAATTTATAGGTATTTGGACTGCTTCCTAAAATTTTCAGAAGTGGATTCATAAAGATTAAGATTAAAACTCCTGAAATAACTCCTAAAATAATAGAGATATAACAAGAAAAAGCTGAAACAGATTTTGCTTGTAAATTATTTTTTTCTCCAAGAAAAATAGAAACAGCAGTGCTTCCCCCTATTCCTAAAAGATTTGCAAAAGCCATAAACATAACAAATACAGGATTTGTAAGAGATACTGCTGCTACTTGCATTGCATCGTGAGTTTGTCCAACAAAAAAAGTATCTGCCATATTATAAACAACAAGTACCAGTGATGATATTACACTTGGTACAGCCATTTTGAAAACTGCCTTTTTAACAGGTATATCTGAAAAAACTTTATTTTTTTCCTTCATAAATAAAACCTCTTTTTTAAATTAGTATGTCAGCAAACTATTTTACAAAAAAATAAACAAGATTTTTATAATTATCTATTTTTCACAGTGATGTAATATTTTTTTTAATATTTTTTTTAAAAATAGTGTTTCTTCATCTGTAAGAGCAGAAGTAAGATCCTCCTCCATCTCTTTTCTTATAATACTACAAATTCCCTTAAGCTTTGCTCCTTTAGGAAGCACCTCTATTTTTTTCAATCGTCCGTCCTCAAAAGAAGCAGTACGGGAGATAAATTTTTTTTCTTCCATAAGAGAGAGCATTTTTGAAGCAGTAGCACGATTTATAGAAAATTCTGCCTCAATATCTTTTTGGTATATATCTTTTTCCTGATTGTCTGTAAGATAATCAATAACCCATAAATTAGAAAGAGAACACTCTTTTATCTCTTTTCTGTTGTAAAGAGAATGGCTGCGTTTTTCTAAATAATTATTTAATTTTCTTAAGTAGAAACCAATATCATTTATTTCTTTTTTCATTTTTTTCTCCTTTTTAGTTTGCTTACAAACAATTATATTTATTTATATCTTTTTTGTCAATAAAATTTTTTATAATTTATACAAGAGAGATGTGAAAAATATTTTATTCTCATTACCCTTGTATAAATTTTTATTTTAAAAATTCACATTGAGATTGTATTGCTTAATTTTTTCTGATTTGCTATATTATATATATGAAATAAAAAAAATATTTTAAAAGAGAAAGGTTGATGTTTATGATAAATCGTTCAGGAGGTGTACTGCTTCATATCTCATCTCTTCCGGGAAAATACGGGATAGGAAATTTTGGGAAAGAGGCAGTTGAATTTTCTAAATTATTAAAAGATATGGGAATGTCTTATTGGCAGACTCTTCCATTTTCAACAACTGATAAATGTAACTCACCTTATAAAAGTTTTTCTGCTTTTGCAGGAAATCCATACTTTATAAATTTGGAAATTTTGGCAGAGAAAGGGCTTCTTACACAGGAGGAGCTGAAAGAAAGTAAAAATCCAAATCCATATTTTGTAGATTTTAATTGGCTGGAAACTTCAAGAGAGAAAGTTTTCCATAAAGCTTATAGAAGAATAGATGAAAACTATAAAAAACTTATTTATGATTTTTGTGAAAAAAATATTCACTGGCTTCCAGACTATGCCCTGTATATGACTCTTCGTGAAAAAGCAGGAGGAAAAGATTGGTATGATTGGGAGGATAAAGGTTTAAAATTCCATGAAAGAGAAGCTGTGGCAGAGGCAATGATACAATATGCAGAAGATGTGTTGTATCATGAATTTTTACAATTTGAATTTTATTCTCAATGGGCACAAACAAAAAAAGAGATAAATGAGCAGGGAATAAAGATGATAGGTGATATGCCTATCTATGTTTCATTGGAAAGTTCTGATGTGTGGGCTTCTCGTGAACTGTTTTCCCTTTCTGAAGATGGTTCACCAAAACTTGTGGCAGGTGTTCCCCCAGATTATTTTTCGGAAGAGGGACAGCTGTGGGGAAATCCTCTTTACAACTGGGAACTTATGAAAGAGGAAAACTACAAGTGGTGGACAGCAAGAATTGAAAACTCTCTTAAAATTTTTGATATGGTAAGGATTGATCACTTCAGAGGATTTTCTGCTTATTGGGCTGTACCTTTTGGAGCTTCTACTGCTAAAAGCGGAAGTTGGGTAAAAGGGCCTGGTATGGATTTTTTCAATGTGATTATGAAAAAATTTAACAGCTCACAGATAATTGCAGAAGATTTGGGAGATATAGATGAAGATGTATGTAAACTTCTTGAGGAAACAAAGCTTCCCGGAATGAGAGTTATGCAGTTTGCTTTTATAGGAGATAAAGACAGCATTCATCTTCCTCATAACTATGAAAAAAATGTGATTGCTTATACAGGAACACACGATAATAATACAATTCTTGGTTGGCTTTGGGAAGCTTCAGAAGAAAACAGACAGACAGCTCTTGAGTATTGCAATTTTACAGGAAAAGATTGGGGAGAGGGAGGATATTACAGTGAGCCATGCCGTGCAGTTATAAGAACACTTTGGCAGAGTACAGCTTCTCTTACAATAGTTCCAATTCAAGATCTGTGTGGTTTTGGAAGTGATACAAAGATGAACAAACCTGGAGTAGCAGAAGGAAACTGGGCTTTCCGTATTACAGAAGAAGCCCTTTCCAACATAGATAAAAAATATTACAGAGATTTAAACAGAATTTATAGGCGTGGAATTTAATTCCATGCCTTTTTGTATGTGGAAAAATTCCCCCTCTTTTTTCATTAGTTCTTCATAAGTTCCCACTTCTTCTATTCCATTTTTTCCAAGAACAATGATTTTATCAAAAGCTTTTACAGCAGATAATCTGTGAGTAACAGCAATCACAGTCTTGTTTTTAAAAGAGGTTTCTATATTTTTTAAAATAATATTTTCAGAGGCGTTATCAAGTCCTGACATAGCCTCATCAAGAACAATTATTTCAGGATTTTTCAGAAAAATTCTTGCAAGAGCAATTCTTTGATATTGTCCTGTGCTTAAAAGAGTGCCGCCGCTTCCCAAAAGGGTATCATATTTTTCAGGAAGAGAATCAATCATATTATGGATAAAAGCTTTTTCAGCAGCAAGAATTACCTCATCTTTTTGGGCATTTTCTTTTACAATAGCAATATTATTAAAAACAGTGTCGTTTAAAATATTTTCTTTCTGCTCAATAATCCCCATAAGAGAGAGAATATTTTTGTGGTTTGTATCACGATAGTTTATGTTGTTTATAAAAATATTTCCTGTATCTGCTAAATAATTTCTTTTTATAAGGTTCATAAGAGTTGTTTTTCCTGCTCCGCTTCTTCCCACAACAGCTATTTTTTCTCCTCTTTTTATTTCAAAATTTATATTTTTTAAAACAGGGATATCTTGAGAATATGAAAATCCCACATTTTCAAAAACAAGAGATTGAAATTCACTGCCGATATTTTTATCTCCTTGAGGAAGAGTAAAATCTGATTCAAGCATATCTTTAAACCGTCTTATTCCTGCTGTTCCCTTTTGATATGTATCAGTAAGCCCTGCAAGTTTTATAAGGGAAACCTTAAACCTGTCAACCAGAAGAAGGAAAGATACAATTATTCCAATACTAATTTTCCCATGAATATATAAGACTCCCCCTGCTCCAATTAAAATAAGCTGAGTGAGATGAACATAGAAAGTAACTCCTGACATAAAAATCCCAACATTTAAAAAATTAGCTTTTTCAGAATTTAAAAGATTATCATTAGCTTTTAAAAATCTTTTGTAGGCTGTTTTTTCAAGAAGATTGTCTTTTAAGAAAAGAATCACCCTAAACATTTCATGTATAACAACAGTAAGAGAACTGTTTTTCTTTCTTATCTCTCTATATCCAGTCTTCATCTTTTTATTTTTTGTGTAAACAAAAATAAGTCCCAATGGAAAAGGGGTAAAGGTAATACAAGCAAGAAGAGGACTGTATAAAAACATAAGAAAAAATCCTCCAACAAGAGAACCTCCTGAAGCTAAAAGATCTTGAAGCCCTCTGTATAAAAGAGCAGAGGAGCTTTCCAAATCTCCTGTAATTCTTGAGATAAGTTCCCCGCTCTCTTTTTTATTAAAAAAGCTGTGGGATTGTTTCAGAAAATGCGAGAACAGATCGTTTCTCATGTGATATTTTATTTTGTTTCCCATAAGCTGTCCTCTGCTGAACGTAAGAACAGCAAAAAAAGTTCTTGCTCCATAAAGAGAGAGAGCAAAAAGTATAAGAATAAGAAGCTCATGGATATTTTTTGAAGGTATAGATTTATCAATTATACTTTTCACTACAAGAGGTGCAGATAAATCTAGAACAGTTACAATGAGATTGAAAACTATAAATATAAAAAGAAGTTTTTTCTCACGGCTGTAATATTTTATAATAATATTTTCTTTCAGTTTATTTTTTAACATTTTTTATTACCTCGTAAATCTCTTCTATTCCATCAGTGATTCTTGGTGTAGCACGGAGAATTTTATCAGATTCAAACACATAGATATTTCTGTTTTTATAAGCTTTTGTGTATTTTAAAAATTCATTGCTTCTTACAAGATCTTCTATAGATTTTATTTTCATTGTTCCTATTATAATATCGGGATTTTCTTCTAAAATCATCTCTGATGAAAGAATTTTACTTTTTCCCATATATTTATCAGCAGGATTTTCAATTTTAAGAAGCTTCAAAATTTCTGCTGGGATTGTATCAGCTCCAAAAGAAGTCATAGGAGAAGCTGAGTATAAGATTATCCCTTTTAGATTTCTGTTTTCTTTTTTTGCTTCATTTTTTATTTTTTCAATCTTTTCTCTTTTTTCAGAGATAATTTTTTCTGCATTTTCTTCCTGTCCTGTGAATATTCCGTAGATTTTTGTTTTTAAGAATATCTCTTCAAAGGTAACAGAACGGTCAACAAAATATGGAATATTGTATTCTTTTAAGAAAGATTCTATCTTTGTTCCCATAGGATTAAGAATCACAAGATCAGGATTTAGCTCTAAAATCTTTTCTGTTGAAGGTCTTGTAATTGTACCTACAGAGATAAGTTTTTCTGTTTCTTTTTCAGGGTAGATTTTGTTTATCTTTGTTCTTGCTATTCCTGCAATATTTTTTTCTCCTCCAATAAGATAAAAAATTTCTACTGCAGATGGATCACAAACTACAACTCTTTCATATTTTTTCAAAGGTACAGAATTGCCGAAACTATCAACAGCTCTGTTTCCTTCTATGGAGATAGAAAAAACAAAACTATTTACCATAAAAAATATTGTTAGTATAATTTTTTTCATTATTTTCCTCAAATCTAATTTTATTTTACTGCACAATTAATTGTACAGTAAAAAACATAAATAGAAAAGGATTTTCTTTTTGTTTGATTTTTATTTTATAAAATAGTAAAATATTAGGCGTGTTAAAAATCAGGAGGTACTAGAGTTGAGTAAAAATGGCATATTGAGAACTCTAAGGTTAGAAAAAAATTTTTCTAAAAAGGAGCTTTCAAATATTTTTAATAAAGAATTTGGACTGGATACAGATGAAAAAATTATTTCTAGTTGGGAAAGTGGAGCAGAAACTCCAACAGGAACATATCTTTCAGCTTATACAAAAATATTTAATATAAGTCTTAATTATATTTCTGATCTCATTGGTGCAAAGCTTGAAACAGAAGAAATTTTTTATCAGAGTGAAAAACAAGAAGAAGTAAATATTGTAAAAAGGTTGAGAGAGGAACTTGGTTTATCACAGGAAGAACTTTCAGAAAAAATAGGTTATAAATCTAAGAAAAAAATTGAGCTTATAGAAGCAGGACTTGAAAATATTCCACAATCAAAAATAGGAAAATTTGCCAAGATACTAAAAACAACAAAAGAAATTCTTGAAAAAGAAAAAAATATTTTACAAGAAAAATCTGTAAAAGAGATGACAGTGAAAGCTGATGTTGTTTTGGATTCTGGACAGGAAATTTATTTTGATATAATAAATACAAATAAAGTTATTCTTCATTATTTTAAGAATGGAGAAAAAGAGAAATTTGAGTTTAGTCAGGAAGAGTTAAATGAATTTAATAAATCTATAGGAATTATAAATCTTCTTTTTGATAGTCCATATGTAAATAAATCAGATAGATTTCGTCTTAAAAGAGAAGCTTTAAAATGCTATGTTAAAACAATATCAAAAAACTTTCTGAATAGTTAGATTTTTAAAAGGACCTTATACATAATATAGGTTCTTTTTTGCTTTTAAAGAAATATCTTTTTCTAAAAGTTTTAAGTATTTTTATAGAAAGTTTTATTTTTAAATGATATAATAAAAATGACAAACTAAAATTTGACAAAGATAAATATAAATGTAGGAGAAAAAATGATAACAGGAGAAATAAAAAATAAAATTGATAAAATTTGGACTGATCTTTGGGCAGGAGGGATTACCAATCCTTTAACTGTTATAGAACAGCTTACCTATCTAATGTTTATTCGTTCTTTAGATGAAAAAGAGCTTGAAAATGAAGTTATGGAAAATGATTTAAAAATATCTGTACCTAAAATATTTCCACAGACTGCTGAAGGACAGAAAATGCGTTGGAGCAAATTTAAAGAAAAAGATTCCAGAGAAATTTTCAGCATTATACAGCAGGATGTTTTTCCTTTTATAAAAAATTTAGCAGAGGAGAAAAATGAAGAAAAAACAGCTTTTTCAAAATATATGGAAGATGCCATGTTTTTAATTCCTACTCCACAAGTTTTACAAAAAATAATAACAGGACTTGAAGATCTTTATACTCATGATTTAACAGGGCTTGATGTACAAGGAGATCTTTATGAATATATGCTTGGAAAATTAGCAACAGCAGGGCAAAATGGGCAGTTTAGAACACCAAAACATATAAGAGAGATGATGGTTGAACTTCTTGCTCCTTCTCCTGATGATAAAATATGTGACCCAGCGTGTGGTACAGCCGGATTCTTGGTTTCAGCAGCAGAATATATCAGAAAAAATTATGAAATGAAAATGACGTCTGAACAGTGGGAACATTTTGATTCAGATTGTTTTAATGGTTTTGATACAGACAGAACTATGCTTCGTATTTCTGCAATGAACTTAATGCTTCATTCTATTACAAAGCCAAATATTGATTATAAAGATAGTGTTTCAAAAGAAAATTCTGTTTCCAATGCTTATGACATAATTTTAGCAAATCCTCCTTTTACGGGAACAGTTGATTCTGAAGGCATTAATGATAATTTAAAAGTGATATGCAGTACTAAAAAAACAGAACTTCTTTTTGTGGCTCTTTTTCTTCGTATGTTGAAAAAAGGAGGGCGTTGTGCTTGTATTGTTCCTGATGGAGTTTTATTTGGAACTACGAAGGCTCACAAATCTCTTCGTCAAGAGCTTATTGAAAATCATCAGCTTCAGGCAGTTATATCTATGCCTTCAGGAGTATTCAAGCCATATGCAGGAGTTTCTACTGCAATTCTTGTATTTACTAAAACAGGAGCAGGGGGAACAGACAGAGTTTGGTTTTATGATATGAAGGCTGACGGATTCAGTTTAGATGATAAAAGAAATCCTATAAATGATAATGATATTCCAGATATAATAAAGCGTTTTCATAATCTTGAAGATAAAAATGAGGACAGAGCAAAGACAGAACAGTCTTTCTTTGTAGATAAAAAAGATATAGTTGAAAATAATTATGATCTTTCAATCAATCGTTATAAAGAGATTGTTTATGAAAAAATAGAGTATGAAGATCCTAAAATTATAATGGAGCGTATTGATAATCTTTCAAAAGAGATTGAAAAAGCTATGTCAGAATTAAGAGTGATGTTAGATGATGAATAAAAGTGAATGGAAAAAAGTTAAATTAGAAGAATGTGCAGATATAAATATGGGTCAATCACCAATTTCTTCAAGTTATAATATTGATGGAAATGGAATTCCTTTTTATCAAGGAAATGCAGATTTTGGAGAGTTATACCCAAAATTAAGATATTATTGTAGTAAACCTATAAAAGTAGCGAATGAAGAAGATTTACTTCTTTCTGTCAGAGCTCCTATTGGAAAGATAAATATTGCTAAAACTTCTTGTTGTATAGGAAGAGGATTGTGTGCTATAACTCCTAAAAAAGATATTGTCCTTCAAAAATATTTATATTATATTTTGAAGTATAAAGAAAATGAATTTAATTTAAAAGGAACAGGAAGTACTTTTAAAGCTATAAATAAAAAACAAATATCAGAAACAATGTTTTTACTTCCTGATATTAATATTCAAAAAAATATTATTTTAAAATTAGAAAATAGTGAAAAACTATTAAAATTGAAAAAAGAACAACTTTCTGAGCTTGAAAAATTAGTTAAATTCCAATTTTTAAAAATGTTTGGTGATCCGATTTTAAATGAAAAAAATTGGA
>DXWL01000037.1:0-4652 GCA_019416865.1 Fusobacterium sp. | reverse complement strand
CAAGTCGACAAATCAAAAGTTATTTTTGAGAAAGCTTTAAAAATCCATAATTTTAGACTAAATTATTTCAATGTGTTATAATTTACGAAAAATTTATGGGGTGATTTATAATGACAGACAATTTAATTTTACAAATAGAACAAGATATGGCTTCAGTTTTAAGCAATGGGCAAATGGAACAGCTTCACAATGTTTTAAAACATTATTTTTATAACATAGAAATTGTAAAAAAAGACATTGTTGATGAAATTGACAATGCTAAAATAAATAACGAACTTTTATCAGGTTTTTTATCAGCCAAAAATGTCGAAGGTTGTTCCAAAAAATCTTTAAAGTATTATAAATCAACAATCGAAAATCTTTTTAAAGCAATAGAGAAGTCAGTAAAAAATATTACAACAAATGATTTAAGAGAGTATCTTGATAAATATCAAAAAAATGGAGGAGCTGGAAAAGTTACCATTGATAATATCCGTAGAATTCTTTCAAGTTTCTTTTCGTGGCTTGAAGAAGAAGATTATATTTTAAAAAGTCCAGTTCGCCGTATTCATAAAGTTAAAACAGGTAAGGTTGTAAAAGAAACATATTCAGATGAATCATTGGAGCTTATGAGAGATTTTTGTATGTGTTCCCGTGATTTAGCTATTATTGATATTCTTTCATCTACAGGAATGAGAGTGGGAGAGTTGGTAAAACTGGATAGAGATGATATTGATTTTGAAAACAGAGAATGTATTGTTTTTGGTAAGGGAGATAAAGAGAGAAAAGTATACTTTGATGCCAGAACAAAAATACATCTGCAAAGATATCTTGCTTCCAGAACAGATAATAATTCAGCTCTTTTTGTTACTCTTTTAAAGCCACATAAACGTCTTCAAATAAGTGGTGTAGAAGTTCGTTTGCGTCAGCTAGGAAGAAGATTAAATATTACTAAAGTACATCCTCATAAATTTAGAAGAACACTTGCCACAAGGGCTATTGATAAAGGAATGCCTATTGAGCAGGTTCAACAGCTTTTAGGACATCAAAAAATAGATACAACTTTGCAATATGCTATGGTAAATCAAAATAATGTAAAATTATCTCATAAAAAATATATCAGTTAAAAATTTTTATTCGGAGGCTATCCTATGGGAACAAATTTTGAATATTTAAAAGACAGATCTGAATATATTCTTTTTTCAGAAGCTTGTATTGAGGCAGAAAAAATTTATAACTCTTCTCCCTCTGTATGTGCTTTTTGTTGCAGAAAAGCTTTGGAATTGGCTGTAAAATGGGTGTATTCTGCTGATAACACGATAAAAATGCCGTATAAAGAAAATCTTCAGTCTTTAATACATGAATCGAGTTTTAGGAATACTCTTGATACACAGACATGGAAAAAACTTCCATATATTATAAAATTAGGGAATATGGGGGCACATACTGATAAAAGAATAACAAAAGATGAAGTTATTTTATCTTTAAAAGGTTTGTTTGAATTTATTCAATGGATAGATTATTGTTATAGTTCAACATACGAAGAAAGAGTTTTTGATGAAAATTTAATTCCAAAAGAGCAAGTAAAAGTAAATGAAGATAAAGCAAAAATGCAGGAAGAGCTTTTGCTTCAAAAAAATAGTGAAATAGAAAAACTACAAGAAAAAATAAAAAAACTTTCTGAACAGTATACTTTGAATAAAGAAACATATAAAAATGAAAGAGAATTTGTTTCAGAAGATATTTCTGAAATCGGAACAAGACAAAAATATATTGATGTTGATTTAAAATCATTAGGTTGGACTTTTGGAAAAGACATCAGAACAGAATTTCCTGTGGTAAATATGGCAGATAAAGAGGGAAATAATGGTTTTGCAGATTATGTACTTTTTGGAGATAATGGGCTTCCTCTTGCTGTAATTGAAGCAAAAAGAACTTCAAAAGATCCAAACATAGGAAGACAACAGGCTGTCCTTTATGCAGAGGCTTTGGAAAAAATGTATAAACAAAAGCCAATGATATTTACGACAAATGGATTTGAAACTTATTTTTCAGAGAAAGGTGAATACAATCAAATAAAAGTAAGTGGTTTTTTCACAAAAGAAGAACTGCAAAAATTCATGAATCGCCATAATGGGAGAAAAGCTCTTGAAGCTATAAAAATATCAGATAAAATTACTGATAGATATTATCAAAAAGAAGCAATAAGAGCTGTATGTGAAAATATTAGATTGGGATACAGAAAAAGTTTGCTTGTTATGGCAACAGGAACAGGAAAAACAAGAACTGCTGCCAGTCTTGTTGATGTTTTAATGCGTGGAGGATATGTTACAAATGTTTTATTCCTTGCTGACAGAACAGCTCTTGTAAATCAAGCAAAAGAAGATTTTGGAAAATATCTTGAACATACTACTTTATGTAATCTTGTTTCTAATAAAGATGACAGAAAAGCAAGAATTGTATTTTCTACATATCAGACAATGATGAATGCAATAGATAATGAAAGAAATGAAGAGGGAGATAAGATATTTACTCCTGCTCATTTTGATCTTATTATAATTGATGAAAGTCATAGAAGTATTTTTAAAAAATATAAAGCAATATTTGAATATTTTTATTCTCTTATGATAGGACTTACTGCTACTCCAAAAACAGATGTTGATAGAAATACATATGATTTTTTTGAAATGGAAAATGGTGTTCCTACTTATGTATATGATTATGAAACAGCAGTTGAAAAAGATCATGTTCTTGTGCCATTTTATAATATAGAAATTAAAACTAAAATTTTAGAAGAGGGAATTCATTATGATGATCTATCTCCAGAAGAAAAATCACAATATGAAGAGCAATTTTCAGAAGATGATACTGTTGATGATGTTATTTTGCCTTCAGATATAAATAAATTTATTTTTAATAAAGATACAGTAGATAGAGTCATTGATGATTTAATGACAAATGGAATAAAAATAAACAGTGGAGATCAGATAGGAAAAACAATAATATTTGCTCAAAATAAAAATCATGCACAGTTTATTTTAGAGCGTTTTAATAGTTTGTATCCTCAATATAATGGAAATTTTGCAAAAAGAGTTGTTTGCGATGATCCTTTTGCTCAATCAATTATAGACGAATTTAAACAGCCAGAGAAAGACCCGTACATTGCAATTTCTGTTGATATGCTTGATACAGGAATAGATGTACCTGAATGTGTAAATCTTGTTTTCTTTAAAAAAGTAAGATCAAAGACTAAATTTTGGCAGATGATAGGAAGAGGAACAAGATTATGTAAAGGGGTAGAGTTTTTGGATTCTGTCGATAATAAAAGTTATATAGATAAAAAAAGATTTTATATTTTTGACTATTGTAGTAATTTTGAATTTTTTAGAGAAAATCAAAATATTACAGACGGCGGAATGGTAAAATCATTAAGTGAAAATATTTTTGGAAAAAAAATAAGTATAATAAAAAAATTGCAAGAAAATAAAGAATATGAAGATTTTAGAAATGAGCTTATAGATTCTGTTCATACTCAAATTTCTAATTTAAATACAGAGCAATTTCATATTAATTTAGAGAGAAGAGCTGTAGAAAATTTTAAAAATAAAGAAAAACTTAACTTTATCAGTGATGAAGATAAAAATACTTTATTGAAAAAAATAGCTCCTTTAGTTTTTATGAATGATAAAGATGAAAAAGCTAAGAGATTTGATAATATTATATATAGTATTATTCTTATGATCTTAGAAAATAATTCTGTTTCAAAAGGAAATAAAAAGATAGTTTGTTATTATATGGATAAATTAGAAGAGGTTTCAGGAATAACAGCTGTAAAAAATAAATTGTCTTTGATAAAAGAAATAAAATCTGAAGAGTTTTGGAGAGAAAAAGATATTTTAAAATTTGAATATGTACGTACTGAAATTCGTGATTTAATAAAGCTTATTGAAGATGGAAATAGAAAAATAAAATATACAGATTTTGAAGATGTAATAACAGAAAGAAAAGAAGGAGAAAAAATAGATTCTCCTTATGAATTTGATGATTACAGATTGAAAGTTAATAGATATATAGAGGAAAATAAAAATAATGAAGTTATTTACAAACTTAGAAATAATATGCCTCTTTCAGAAAAAGATTATAAAGAACTTGAAATGATTTTCACAGTACAGCTTGGAAGTAAAGATGATTATGAGCGTGAATTTGGAGAAACAGCTTTTGGAATATTGGTGCGTAAAATTGCTAAACTTGAACATGAAGCTGTTATGAAGGCTTTTTCAAATTTTATTAATGAACAATCTTTAAATTCTCAACAAATTGCTTTTGTAAATAAAGTGATAGAATATATTTCAGAAAATGGGTATATTGAAAATCAAAACTTGACCAAAGCACCTTTTGACAGACCTGTTAAATTTATTAATCTTTTTAACTCTGAAAAAAGAAGTGAATTTCTTGGAATATTAACAGAGATAAATAGTAATGCTCAAATGCAGTAAATAAATGGGCTGTTGCATCTCTAAAATTGTAAAAATAAAATTCTCGGTATTAAAAATTGTTTCGTAATTTATGCAGTGAAACAGAATACTGAAAATTCGATGTTTGAACGAAGTGAGTTTCGAATTTTCTTTCTGTGAGCAATATAAATAGAAACTATTTTTTCTTAGAGAATTTTA
>DXWL01000036.1 GCA_019416865.1 Fusobacterium sp. | reverse complement strand
ATTTTTAATATCGAGAATTTTATTTTTACAATTTTATAAATGCAACAGCCCCTTCTTTTTTTGAAATAAAATTTTATTTCATAAAAAAGAATTGAAATAAAAAGAGAAATATAAAAAATTTTATCTTAGATAAAAGCAATAAAATATTTCATTTTATTTTTGAAAATAACAAAAAATAAACAAGTAATTTTTAAAAAAGTACTCGTTTAAAAATATTTAAAATAAAAGAATTATAAAAATAACACTTTACAATCTAACAAAATTAGAGTATATAATGAGTAGGTGATAGCATGAGAGAAAAAAGCAGAGGGACAGCTTTAGCTGAAGTGTTTATTTTAATAGCTTTAGTTGCGATAATATCATCACTTATTTTTATAAAATACAGGAATATAAACGAACAGCAGGATATGGAAAGAGCTGTAAATATTTTTGAAACAACAGTACATAAGTATACTGCCAAATCTATGATTTCAAAAAAATCTTATGAGATATATTTTGATTATAATAATAAAATTGTAACAGTAAAAGAGAGATTAAAAAATAAGATATTAGAGAAAAAGAGGCTTCCTGAAAAATTATTGTATGCTACGCCCTACGACAATCAAACAAGAAAGGATATAGATTTTCATACAACAGAAAATGGAAATCTTTCTAAATCATTTTCAGTATATATTTTTAATTATTCTGATACAGCACAATACAGAGTTAGTTTTTATACTTTTCAACAGAGCAGAATTTTAAGAATAAATATATATAAAAATATAAATGCAGGAAATATAAAGTATGAAGAAATTTTAAATTATCATGAAAAAGTAAAAGAAAATGAGATGAGAGAAGGTTGGCGAAAAGAATAGTATTTATTTTAATTTTTATATTTTTTACTTCTGTTGTTTTTGGGAGAAAACAGAGAGATATATCAGAATCTCCTCTTCAAGAAAGAGTGAGAATAGAATTAAAAGTGAGGGGAGAAATGGTAAAACAGAGGTACATAATTAGGTTTTCAACAGAGAAAACAAAAAATAATTTAAAGATACTGTCAATGGAAAGGGATATTCCATTGTAATTATTGAGTATGACTTTTATTAAGTCATAAGGAGAATGCCATGAAAATTATGCCCAAAGGGCTTATTAAAATAGATGATTTAAAATTTGAAAAATCAAATAGGAAGTCATCTTTTTTTTATGGAGATAAAACAGAGATAACTCTTGAAAAAGGAAGAGGAAAATCTGATGTGGAAAAGTTTTTGGACAGGGTATTTTCCACAGCTCTTGAAAGAAAAAGCAGTGATATCCACATAGAGCCTTTTGCAGAGTTTTTTAGAATAAGATTTAGAATAGATGGAATTCTTATAAATGCAGAGGAGATGAATATAGAGTATTATCCTCCAATAGTTTCCAAAATTAAGATAATGTGTGGTTTAGATATTACAGAGAGAAGGCTTCCCCAAGATGGAAGATTTAAAATTTTTTATCAAGGAAGAGAGATAGATTTTCGTACAGGTATAATTCCTGCATATCATGGGGAAAAGATAGTTATAAGGATACTTGACAGAGCCTGTGCAGAAAAATCTATGGAAGAACTTGGTTTTGAGAAAAAATATTATGAAAAACTTTTTGAAATAATGAAAAGAAAAAATGGAATGATTCTTTTCACAGGACCTATGGGGAGCGGAAAAACAACTTCAATGTATGCTGTTTTAAATGAACTTAACAGAGAGAGTGTAAATATTACTACTATTGAAAATCCTGTAGAATATAGCATTGATGGGGTAAATCAAATTCAGTGCAGAGATGATATTGGTCTTACTTTTCCTAAAATTTTAAAAGGGATATTAAGACAGGACGCAGATATTATTATGGTAGGAGAGATAAGGGACAGAGAAACAGCAGAAACTGCTTTGAGAGCATCTCTTACAGGACATATGGTAATTTCAACAATACACACTGGAACAAGCAGCAGTACAATAAAAAGACTTATTGATCTTGGAATAGAACCCTATATTATTTCTGCTGGAATAAAGGGGATACAAAATCAGAGACTGGTGAGAAATCTTTGTCCACATTGTAAAAAAGAGGATAAAGATTTTGCATATAAGTTAAAACTTTTGGGGCTTAATCCAGATGATTATAAAAATCAAAAATTTTATACTCACTCAGCCTGTGAAAAATGCAGTTATACAGGGTATTCAGGACGGACTATGATAGGGGAGTTTCTATATATCAGTGAAAAAATTATGGAAAAGATAGAAAGGGGAGATTCTGTAAGAGAGATTGAAAGAGAAGGGATAAAAGAAGGAATGACATCTCTTATATTAAACGGAATTGAAAAAGCAATTTTGGGAATAACCTCTCTTGATGAACTTATAAGGGAATGTTGATGTCAGAAAGATATTTTTATATGGGATATTTGAAAAACGGCAGAGAAAAAATAGGGGTAATTTCTGGAAACAGCAGAGATGAAGCTGTAAAAATTTTAAAAGGCATGGAAATTTTTCCAAAGTGGCTTTTTAGGATTCCTTTTTTATCTAAAAAAGCTAAAACAGAGGATATTATAAATCTTTTTACAGAATCTAAGATGTTTATAAAAAATGGATATTCTTTTTTTAAGGTAGTAGAAATATTAGAGGAAAATCCAAATCTTAAAAGTTATACAGATAAAATGAAAAATTCTATGAAAGAGGGACAAAGTATTTATGAAATTTTTAAAAACAGCGGACTTCTTTTAAAAGATACAGATTTTATGATAATTAAATCTGGAGAAGAATCTGGAAATATATGCAGAGCTTTTGAGAATATAGAAAAAAGAATGAGAGAAAATGAAAAACGGAAAAGAGAGATAAAAAGGATAATGGTTTATCCTGCTGTGGTTACAGGAGCTGTTATTTTTCTTGTACTTTTTCTTGGAATATTTATTCTGCCGGATTTTGTAAAGATAGTGGAAAGCTATGATAAAGAGCTTCCTCTTATTACTAAAGGGATAGTTTGGTACACGGAAAATTTTATATATATTATTTTTGGAGTTATATTTTTTCTTATCAGTTTTTTTATTTTTTTTAAAAAAGAAAAAAACAGAGAAAAGCTTTTTAATCTTTTATTAAAGATAAAATTTATAAAAAATATAATCCATGCTGTTTTTACAATTTCTTTTACAGAGATTCTTTCTATGCTTATTTCTTCAGGTATAACAATAACAGAGAGTATAAACCTCATAAAAGCAGAGATGAAATATGAGTATTTTATAAAAAAGCTTAATGAGGCAGAAAAAGAACTTAAAGGAGGAAATACAGTTTATACTGTTTTTAAAAATATAGGGATATTTTCAAAACTTGAAACAGAACTTATTAAGGCTGGAGAGGAAGCAGGAGAACTGGTTGAAGTTTTGGAACTTATATGTGAAAGAAAAAATGAAATCCTCAAACAGCAGACTGATATGGGAATAAAATTTCTTGAACCTGTGCTTATAATGGTACTTGGAATAATTATAGGCATAGTTTTTCTGGGAATTTATATGCTTGTATTTCAGATGATGGAGGGAATATAGTTTTATAAAAGGGAGGGAAACATATGAAAAAAAATGGCGGATTTTCACTTATTGAGGTGCTGGTTGTACTTGGAATCATAGGTATACTTTCAAGCTTTATTACTCCTAAAGTGATAGACTATACAGCTAAGGCAAAAGAGGTAAAGGTTAAATCAGTTTTGGAATCTTTAAGAACAGCTTCTGAGATGTATTATTTGGAAGAGGGAAAATCTTTTATGTCAGAGCAGAAAAATATTACAGGGGAAGACTTAAAAGTTTTGGAAAAATATCTTTCAAATAATGTAAAAACTTTGTCTGATGAAAAAGATTCAAAAGTTGCAGTTACAATGAAACTGGGAGGAAGCAAAACTGAAGCTGCTGGAGAGATAACAAGAGGTGGAGAGGTACTGTTTACTACAAAAGATCCAGATACAGAAAATTCTAAATCAGATGGTATAAGAATATGGGTAGTTCCTAAAAATACAGAAACAGTAAAAACTGGAAATTATACTTTAGAAGGGGAAAAATGGATAGACTTATAGATATTCTCTTCTATATTTTTCTTATTCTCACAGCTGTAAAAGATATAAAAGAAAGGATAATTTCTGATATTTTAAATATTATGATTATTATTTTGGGAGTAATGAAGATAATATTTTTTAATGGGGATTTTGAAAAAAGTATTATTGGAATGGGAGTATTTCCTCTTGTGTTTATTATAATTTACGGCTATATCAGTGAAGTATTAAAAAAAGATGTAATAGGTTTCGGAGATATAAAATTTATGGGAGCAGCAGGGTTTTATCTGGGATATTCAGGGATATATAATCTTATAATTTTATATAATACAATTTTTATTACAGCATTTATAATTGTATTTCCTTTGCTTCTTTTGAAAAAAATAAAAAAAGAAGCAGAGATACCCTTTGCTCCTTTTATTTCTGCAGGGGTTTTAATATTTTTGTTTTTGGATAAATTTTAAGGAGCATTATGAAGAAAAACAGAGGTTTTATGTTTGTCGAACTTATTGTAATCTTGGGGATATTTATAGTAATAATTTTTCCTATGATTATGCTTATGAACAAAAATATAAAAATAGTGGAAAATATCAGAATAAATAATGAGATTATAAAAACTGCTGAAAATATTGAAAATATTTTAATAAATTTATCTGAAAAAGAAGAGATTTCAGATAAATATTTTTTAGATTTTGATAAAAAAGAAAAAACTGCTGTTTTAAAATCATCAGGAGGATCAGAGATTACAAAATTGAGAGGTGTAAAATATATATCTCTGTGTGAAATTATAGTTTCCCAAAAGAAAATATTTTTTCAAGAAGAGGGAACAGAAAAAGAATTTGGAAAAGCAGAGGTAATAAAAATAAAGATTGGAACAGATGGAAAAATAAAAGAGATAGAAAAAGTTCTTGCAGGAAATTTATATGAAAAATATGAATATAAACAATAATAAAAAAAGAAAAGGATTTTTATTGATAGAGGCTGTCGCTGTTTTGGGAATAACATCTCTTTTTATAAGTATTACAGCTCCTGTTATAAAAAATAGTATTGAGATAAAAACTACTGTTGTGAATGAAGTAAGATATGAACGGAATTTTTTGCATATAATGGAAAATATAAACAGAGAGCTTAAATCAGCTTATGAGATAAATATATTGGAAAACGGAAGCAGATGTGAGGCACTTTATAAAATTTATTCAGATGGGGATATAAAGGATAAAAAAGTTATCTATTATTTTTTTGTTAGAGAGCTGAGAAGATATATTTCTACAGATACGGAAGAGAAAAAAGACGACATAGTTCTTGAAAATGTAGATGGAAAATTTTTCAGAGAGAATGATTTTATAAAGCTTAGAATAAAATATAAAAACAGAGAGGAAGAGTATGTATACAGACAAAAATAAAGGAGGAATAACAGCTTTCATAATTATTGTTATCTCCTTTGTAAGTTGGGCCATATTCACAGCTTCTATTATGCTTTCAGGGGAAATTTCTGTGTTGAAAGACAGAGAAAAAATAATTTTCAATGAGAAAAGAGAGGCTTTTTTAGAAGTAATATTTGAAAAGATTATTACAGACATAGACAGGGAGATTTCAGAGGAGAATATAAAAGATATTATTTGGTATTTTATGGAAAAAGATGGAAAACTTATGTGGACTGAAAATTATGAAAATTTTATAAAATCTGATAAGGGCTATGAGATTTATAGAATAAAAACAGGTGATAAGATAAAAGATTTTTCAGAAAATACAGATATTGATTTCAAAGATTTTATAGTTAATAATCCCAATCTTTCTTCAATAGAGGAGCAGAGCGGGATTATTTTTTTCAAAAAATGCTGGGAAAAAGTATATCTTGAAGATTCTGATGAAAAATATAATCTTAAAATAAAGGGGCAGATTGAAATTGTTCTTCCAAAAAGAGAAAACAGTGATTTGAATATAATGAAAAGCTGTAAACTTGAGGTGCTTGAAATTGAAATTTATTGATAAATTTTTAGAAAAGAAAAAGGGAAAAATAGTTTTTTCTGTTGATGAGACTATTATATATGAAGAGGAAAATATTTTTCAAACCATTGAAAATACTGGAGAAAATACTCTTAAATATCTAAATCTCTACATGAAGAAACTAAAGGGATTTTCAGAAACAGATATTTTTATAAATGAGGGATATTTTAAAATATTTGAAACAGAAGCAGAAAATGATGAAGTTTCAGAAAAAGACAGGGATAGATTTATCGAATATGAAACTAAAGTATTTTTAAATGAGGATAATCTAGATGAATATTTTATAAAATATTTTAGTGAAGGGGATAAGAAATTTATTGTTTATATCTTAGACAGGGAGTTTGTGGAAAATCTAGTAGAGTTTTTACTAAATAACAGAATAAAGGTGGGCAGAATTATTTTAAGCATGGAGAACTCTTATTTTATAGATGACTATGATTCTCTTTTGAAAAAAGATACAGGAGTGCCTTTGGATAAAAAGGGTCTGACAGTAATTTTTATAATGGCTCTTATTTTTTTGGGAATTTATTTTTATGGAAAATACATTGATAAAAAAATTACAGAAGCAGATAAAAAAATTATTTTGGCTGAAGAGGAGCTTAATTCTCTCAAAGAAGAGGAGGATAGTTTAAACATTGAAATAGAAGAAATAAAAGAGGAAAAGGAAAAATTGTTTGATGAAGGACTGCTTTTCAGTGAGAAAATATTCAGGATTTTAAAAATAATGCCTGAAGAGATAAAGGTTGAAAAAATTTATTATGAAAAGGGACATCTGAATATTAAAGGAAGGGTATTTTATGAACCTCTGCTTTTTGATTTTTCTGAGATTTTGGAAAAGGAAGATGATATTTTTTCAGTGAAGTATGATTATATTATAAAAAAAGAAAATAGTTTTGAATTTCTTTTGGAACTGAGGGTATAGGTTATGAAAAATATAGGAGAGTTTTTTTCAGAGCATAAAAAATTAGGATATTTTATTATATTTTTAATAGTTTTTTATTATCTTATAGTAGTTCCAATGGAAAATATTATTGATCATATACATGATATTGAGAAAAAAGAAAAAAGATTTGAAAATATAATATTAAAAAAGAAAATTACTGAAAAAAATATAGATAAACTGAAAATAAAAAAATTAGAAGAAGAGAAAGAGTATAAAGAGGTTTTGGAAAAGGAAAAATTTTTTTCATCAGCGGGAGAGTTTCAAAACTATCTTTATAATTTTTTTATAAAATATAATATTGAGATAAGAGAAATAGGAAGAGCTGTTGAAGAGGATAATAAATATATAGTTCCTTATATTGTATCTGGAAAAGAGGAAGATATATGGGGATTTATTTTAGAGGGAGAGCAGGATAAAAGTATAAATTTTATGAACGGGACAACAGAAATAGAAAAATCTGAAAACAGCAGGGATACTCTTATTTTTAGTTTTTCTTCCTGTGGAAATATAGTTCGTAAAAATGGAAAAGGAAAAGAGAAAAAGACAAGAGAGGAAAAAATTTTTTTGCAGGAAAACAATAATCCAAAACTTATAAAATATATTATGACAGGGGATAAAAGCGGAATATTTTATTTTAAATTTTTAGAGAAGACAGAGAGATTTTATTTTGTTGATAATGAAATTATTATTGTTAATAAGAAGAAGTATAAAATACTTCTTAATGGAGAAAAAGTTGTTCTTGCAGATGCAGAAAATTCTAAAAACAGAATGGTATTTAATTTGGAGGAAAGAGATGAAAAGAAAAATTAAGATACTTATTTTATTCTTGTTTATAAATATTATGATTTTTGGAGGAGAAAGCAGAGCAGTTTCTCCTGAAAAAATTATATATAAAAATGAGATTAATGTTTCAGATATCTCTCTTTCAGATTTTATATTTTTTCTTTCTAAAGAGGGAGGAGTGGATATTGGTGCAGATAAAAGCCTAAGCTCTGAAAAAATAGATATGTATGTTGGTGAGAAAAGTTCTCTTGAAAAAATTCTCATGATTTTATGTGAAGCTCATGAATGGAAGGCAGAAAAAAGAGAGGGTTATATTTTTATCTCTCCTAGAGCTGTGAGTAAAGAGGGAAGGGGAAATATAACAGGAAAAATTTTATCATCAGAATATAAAAAGGCACTTTCAGGAGTAAAAGTAACTCTTCTTGATAATTATTCAAAACCGTTTATATCAGAAGGAGAGGGAAGTTTCAGATTTGAAAATATCCCTTACGGAAGTTATTTTATTCGTGCAGAAAAAGATGGATATATGGTTGAGGGAGAATTTATTACTGTTGATAAGCATAATAATACAGCTGTAATTTTTCTTGAAAAAGATATATCTCATATAAAAAATTCGGATATCAAAAAAGAGGAGCTGGAAGATAAAAAAGAATTTGTAATAGAGAAGGTAAAATTCAGTGATGTAGAAACTTTTAATCCAGAAAATATTATAGAAGAAAATATGAAAGAGGGGATAAAATTTTCTGTAAATCCAAAAAAAGGGATAATCTATATAAGCGGTGAAAGAAAAAAAGTAGAAGAAATAAAAAAATCTTTGGAAGATTTAGACAGCCATAATAAACAGGTAAGAATAACAGCACAGATTTTAGATGTAACAGACAATCTTTTTGAAGATTTAGGATTTAACTGGCTGTATAGTGAAGGGGGAACAGCTAAGAAAAACAACAGTATAAGTGCAGGAGTTTTATCCTCTTCATCTGTAACAGGGATAAGTTCTCTCTACTCATCTGTATTTAGCATGGTGAGAAATTTTAACGGAGATGAGGATATACTTGAGATGAGCTTTAATCTTCTTCAAGGAACACAGGACCTTACAATAAGTGCCATTCCTTCAATAGTAACTACAAACGGAAAAGAGGGAAGTTTTCGTATAACAGAGGAGAAAATAATAGGACAGGAAAAAGTGGAAAATGATGAGAATAACAAAACAACATATACACCAATTTTTAAAGAAGCTGGAATAATTTTAAATGTTGTGCCGGAAATTTTAAAAGACGGATATATTGTTCTTAATATAAATCTTGAAACAAGTGATTTTAAGATGCAAAATTATATAGAGGAAGAGGACGATGAGGGAAATGAATATAATGGAGTGGGTGGCTCTAAAGTATCAAGAAATCTTGAAACTACTGTGAGAATGAAAGATGGAGATACAGTTTTTATCGGTGGACTTAAAAAGGGAATTATTCAAAATTCAGAGAGCAGAATTCCGTTTATATCCTCTGTTCCTGTAATGGGAGCATTATTTAGAAACAGCTCTAAAAGAAAAGAGATAACAGATTTGTATATAAGGCTCAAGGTTGATATTGTGAAAGACGGAGGATTTACGGACAATGGAATGGATACATTTTATGGTGTTCAGTAAAGAAAACAAGCAAAACCATCTTGATATTCTCTGTAAATACTAGTAAAATATAGATGACAAAGATTAAATAAATACATATTTTTGGAGGCAAAATGAATAAAGAAAGATTGGTTGAGATCATCTCTAATTTCAGAAAAGTTAAAATGGCTGTTGTGGGAGATCTTATGCTTGATGATTATATTATAGGAAATGTAGAAAGAATATCTCCTGAAGCTCCTGTTCCTGTTGTTTCAGTAAAAGAGGAAAGATTTGTTCTTGGGGGAGCAGGAAATGTTATCAACAACCTTGCAACTCTTGGAGTAAAAACTTTCTGTTATGGAGTTATAGGAGATGACAGTGAAGGAGATAGATTGAAAAAATCTTTAAAACTTCTTGGTGTAAATACAGATGGAGTAATAAGAAGTGAAGACAGACCAACAATAGTTAAAAAGAGAGTTCTTGGAGGAAATCAACAGCTTCTTAGAATAGACTGGGAAGATCCTTCAAATATCAACGAGATTTTAGAAGATGCTATTTTAGATAATCTGAAAAAAAATATTGAAGAGATAGATGCAATAATTCTTTCAGATTATGACAAAGGTGTGCTTACAGAAAGAGTAGCCAAAGAGATAATAAAACTGGCAAGAAAATATAATAAAATAGTAACAGTTGACCCTAAACCATCTAATATTTTAAATTATTACAGAGCTTCTTCAATGACACCAAACAGAAAAGAAGCTTATGAGTCAGCAAAGCTTCCAAGAAAAACAGATATAGATGTAGTAGGAAAAACTTTAAGAGATAATCTTCAGCTTGATAACCTTCTTCTTACAAGAAGTGAAGAGGGAGTAAGTATATATACAGAGGATACTGTTACAAATATACCTACATTTGCCAAAGAGGTATATGATGTTACAGGTGCAGGAGATACAGTAATATCTGTGTATACTCTTTCAAAAGCAGCAGGAGCATCTTGGGAAGAGGCAGCAAGAATTGCTAATACAGCAGCAGGAGTAGTTGTAGGAAAAATAGGAACTTCAACAGCAACAAAGGAGGAAATATTAGATTTCTATAATGATATTTATAAGGAGTGGAATTAGCTATGATGAGAATAGGAAATGGTTATGATGTTCACAAACTTGTAGAGGGAAGAAAACTTGTACTTGGAGGAGTGGTAATTCCTCATGATAAAGGTGTATTAGGACATTCTGACGGAGATGTTCTTATTCATGCAGTGATGGATGCAATACTTGGGGCACTTGCTCTTGGTGATATAGGACAGCATTTTCCTGACACAGATATGCAGTATGAAGGAATAGACAGCAGAATCTTGCTTTCAAAAGTAAATGATTTAATGAGGGGAAAAGGTTATCAGATAGGAAATCTTGATTCAATAATTGTAGCACAAAAACCAAAACTTAAAGATTATCTTAATGAGATGAGAATATCGATAGCCAAAATTCTTGACACAGAGATGGAAAATGTAAGTGTTAAAGCTACTACAGAAGAAAAATTAGGGTTTACAGGAAGCGAAGAGGGAATAAAGGCATATTGTGTTGTACTTCTTAAAAAAATAACAGCAGAATAATAATATTTTAATAATAAAGGGGCTGTTGCAAATTTGTAAGAAATAAAATTCTCTAAGAAAAAATAGTTTCTATTTATATTGCTCACAGAAAGAAAATTTGAAACTCACTTCGTTCAGACATCAAATTTTCAGTATTCTGTTTCGCTGCATAAATTACGAAACAATTTTTAATATCGAGAATTTTATTTTTACAATTTTAATAAATATAACAGTCCTTTTTATATTTATAAGGGAGAAAAAATTGAAAAAAGTTGCTTTTATATGTGTACATAACTCTTGCAGAAGTCAGATAGCTGAAGCTTTGGGAAAATATTATGGAAAAGATGTTTTTGAAAGCTATAGTGCAGGAACAGAAACTAAACCACAAATAAACCAAGATGCAGTAAGAATTATGAAAAAAATTTATGGAATAGATATGGAAGAAACTCAAAAATCCAAACTTTTGGAAGATATTCCTAATGTTGATATAGTTATAACTATGGGTTGTAATGTAAATTGTCCTTTTCTCCCTTGTGAACACAGAGAAGATTGGGGCTTAGATGATCCAAGTGGGAAATCTGATGAAGAGTTTGAAAAAGTTATAAAAATAATAGATTCTAAAATAAAAGATTTAGTTAAAAAATTAAAAGGTAAATTATAAGTAATAAAAAAGGCTGCAGATGCAGCCTTTTCTATATTGTAATACAATAAATTATTTTTCCATTTCAGTTACAAATTTTCTTGTAATTTGTTGAGGTCTAGTGATAGCTCCTCCAACTACAACAGCATATGCTCCCTCTTCAAGAGCTTTTTTAGCTTTTGCAGGAGTATCAAGATTTCCTTCACCAATAACAGGGATTTTAACAGCTGCCACAACTTTTGCAAGTTCTGTTAAAGGATCGTTTCCTTTTGTGTATTCAGTGTATCCTACAAGAGTAGTTCCTACAATATCAAATCCAAGTCTTTCACATTCTACAGCTTCTTCAGCACAAGAGATATCAGCCATAAACATTTGTTCAGGATATTTTGCTCTTACCTCTTTCATAAGGTCTTCAAGAGTTCTTCCATCAGGTCTTTCTCTTTTTGTACCGTCGATTGCGATAACATCTACACCTTCAGCAACAAGAGCATCTATTTCAGTCATAGTAGGTGTAATGTATACTTCGTTATCTCCGTATTGGTGTTTTATAATTCCGATTATAGGAAGGTCAACAGTATTTTTTATCTCTTTTATATCAGCTACAGTATTAGCTCTTATTCCAGAAGCTCCTCCAACATAAGCTGCATAAGCCATTCTTCCCATAATGTATGAACTGTGAAGAGGTTCATCAGGAAGAGCTTGGCATGAAACTATTAATTTTCCTTTTACTTGTTCAAATTTACTCATTTTTATTTCGCCTCTCTTAATAATAAATTATACTAAAACTTTAAAAATTACTTTTGTTATTTGTTTTACTTCTCCTACTTTTAAAAGAGCCATATGAGGTTCATCAGGGAAGAACATTACAAATCTTTCAGGATTTAAATACATCATATTTTTGATTTCTCCGTCTAATAGTTCGTAATCTCCTTCAGCATCATATTCTTTTGTAAGAACAGCTTCTGAACGAGGAACATATCCAAGATTTTCCTCTCCTTCAATTACAACATGGATATCTATGTATTGTTTGTGGCTTTCAAAGAAACCATCTTCAATCTCTTTTGTCATTGGTTTGTCAGGGTAGTTAAAATATAAATTATCTCCATCAATAACATTTTTTCCTGGAGTTCCTTTTTTATATTCTCCGCTTAAGATATAGTCAATAGCTTTGTCTAAATTTTCAGATATTCCTTTGTAGAATTTTAATTCTTTGATTTCACCGTATATCATTGCCTTATCTCCTTATATATTTTTTTGACAAAATATTGTTCTCGTGAACATTTTATACTTTATGTATACTCTCTATTTTAAATTTTGTCAATAATTTTTTTAATTTATTTTTCCCATTTTTTTCAGAAGTAGGTATTCAGCTCCCAACATTCCAGCATTGTTCCCAAGTTCAGCAAATTTGATAGTAAGATTTTTTTTGTAGTTTACTCCAAGTTTGCTGTCAAGACTTTTATTTATTTTTTCAAGAAGGTAATCTCCTTGTTTTGTAACTCCTCCACCAATTACAGCAAGAGGTGGATTGAAAATATATATAATAGTGCTAAGTCCGTCAGTAAAATAATCTACCCAATCTTTAATAAGCTCAACAAAAACAGGTTCTCCAGCTTTTTCTCTGTCAAAAATCTCTTTTCCGTTAAGACTAAGTCCTGTTCTTTCTTTTGCCATTCTTAAAAGAGCTGTGGCAGAAGCGTATCTTTCATAGCACCCTTTTTTTCCACATAAGCACTGTACTCCATCTTTTACTACTTGAATATGTCCGAATTCTCCAGCAACACAAGTATCTCCTCTGAAGATATCTCCGTTAAGAACAATTCCTCCACCTATACCAGTTCCTATTGTAAGGCATATAAAGTTGTCTTGTCCTTTTCCAGCACCAAGCCATTTTTCTCCAAGAGCTGCACAGTTTACATCATTTTCAAGTACTGTAGGCAGATTAAATCTACTTTCCAGTCTTTCTACAAGATTTGTTCCTATCCATCCAGGAATAATCTCATTTCCTCCGATTACTTTTCCAATACTTCCGTCAATTTGTCCAGTACCTGATACTGCTATACCTCCGATCTCTTCATGAGAATACTTTTCAACAATATCACAAAGTTTTCCAAAAAGAACTTCCACTCCTTTAGAAGCTTCTGTTGCCACCTCTCCGCTCTCAAGAATATCTCCTTCAAGAGAAAGCAGACCGTATTTAATCATTGTACCGCCAATATCTATACCTACTATTTTCAATTTTTTACTCCTTAATCATTAAGATTTTCCAAAAATATTATGTGAGATTTTGATATCTCCCAAGTTTCACTTTCAGCAGTGCATTTATACAGAAGATCAAAAATTTTTCTAGCAGAAGCATATCCCTCTGCAGCGATCTCCTCCATTACAGTAGCTGTGATGATACCATTTTTTATCATTTTTTTAATTTCACGGCTGATACCGTTTGTAACAATTTTTTTACTTGCAAGAAAATTTATAGGGATTTCTGCATATGTGTCGTGGGCATATCTATTCATATATATTCCCTTTATATCATTTTCTTCGCACATTTTTTTAATAAGCTCCACGCTGTTTTCAATCCCTTTTCCGTCAAGAGGACCAAGGATTTCAGCTTCTCCTGTTTGAGCAGTTTTAATAAATCCCTCAATATATTCTTTTGAAGATATTTTATCATCGCCGTTGTCAATTATCAGAAGTTTTTCTCCTTTTCTCAAAAGAGAATTCATAATACAAGCTGCTATTTTTCCTTGTTTTACGTGGTCAGGACCAACATGGTATATCTCTTTTCCCAGTCTGATTCCCAAAGAAACCACTTTTATTCTTTCAAGATGAGGTTTGATCATCTCATAAGCTTTATTTTTTTCAAGAGGTGTAATGATAAGTCCGTCGATGTCATCATAGGAAAGAATTTTTTCAAGTTCTTTTAATTGACTTTCAGAGTCATTAATATCACTTTCAATGATTTTTAATCTTAAACCATAAGGTTTAAATTCTTTTCCAGCATCAAGAAGTCCTCTTATTATCTCCTGAGTATAAAATTCATTTTTTGATTTTATAACAAGGCAGTATACCTGTTTTGTTTTTTTTATTGCAAGGGAACTTCCAACAATATTTTTTTCGTAATTCATCTCTTTTATGAGTTTCATTACTTTTCTTTTAGTTTCTTCTTTTATGAGTGGGCTTCCATTTATTGCTCTGGCAACAGTTGTACGGCTTATCCCAAGTTTTTCCGCTATTTCTTTTTGAGTAATCATAATCTTTTCATCCTTTAAATTTTCTTCCAGACCCTTGAATAAACTATATTCCTTCCTGCCTTATTTGTCAATGGTTTTTATAAGTAAAAGGGCTGCCGTTATATACGGCAGTCCTTTTTATTTAATTTTTTAATTAATTTTAATTAAATTATTTTTTTAATAAAGTTCCAGAATACATTCTGTCAGTTCTTACTCCAGGTTTAACTTCTCCGTTTATTGAGTAAACTTTGTTTCCGATAACAGAAAGTCCTGCACCACATGGAGCGTCAAATGTGATTTCTCCCATTGTAGACCAAGTGTTTTTCTCAGCATTGTATACTAAGATGTTTCTGTTCCAGTTGAATTCAGCTGGGTCTGCACCAAAGTATGCAGCTTTGTAAGCATCAAGTTTTTTACCTTTTAGGCTTCCAAGGTTTTTGTTAGCGTCATCCCATATAGCTTTATTGAATCCACCGATAACCATCATTTCTTTATCGTTAAGTTTTACAGAGTTTGCTCCGATAAGAGAGATTCCTTCTCCGTTAAGTTCAACAGAAGCAGCTTCTGTCCAAGTATTTGTAGTGAAGTCGTATTTGTATCCATCTGTGTAAGCAACAGAAGTTCCTCCACTGAATACATAAAGATCTCCGTTAAGAATTTGTGCAACAGCTTGAGTTCTAGGTCCTCCAGGTACAGCAGCAAGTTCTTTAGTTTCTCCTGTAGCTAAATCATAAGAATACATTTTATCACTTGCAGCACCATTTTGTTTTCCTGTTAAAACATAAAGTTTTCCATCTTTTTCAACAGCAGCACCGTTTTGAAGAGTGAATGGAAGATCTCCAACTTTTTTAACATCTAATTTTCCTTCTTTCATGCTGAAGAAAAGAATGTCGTTGTCAGCTTCAGGGTTAGCTGAACCTCCTACATAGTAAACACCATCTTTTACAGTTACAGAAGAACCATATCCTATTTTATTGTCAAGGTTGATGTGCTCAACAACATCAAGTTTGCTTCCGTTTGGTTGAAGAAGATATACATCAGAGTAAAGTTCTTTAGCTCCACCTTGTGAAGTTGGTGCATAAGGGAAGTTTGCTCCTCCACCTACTAGAACATATTTTCCTTCAAGAACTCCAGATAATACTCCAGCAACTCCTATATTTTTTTCAAAACCTTTTTGTGCAGGAAGATTTCCAGCATGTTCCCAAGTTATTTTTCTTTCAACTCCTGGGTTTTTAACTCCAGCTGAAGTACATCCTCCTAAAACTAATGCAGATACAATTGCAGCAAAAACTACTTTTTTCATAGCTACCTCCTGATTTTATATTTGGCATTTTTGTAAAAAATTTTTTGTAATTAATAATGTGCTCGTGTTCATTACTGATAATATATATTTATTTTGACAGTTTGTCAACAGTTTTTATTTTTTTAGAACAGAAAAAGCTAAAAATATACTTTTTAAAAAATTTTTTTAAAAAATTAAAAAAAACTTAAAATCGATGAAACCTTTAATTTACCAGTATTTTTATAAAATTCTTAAACTAATATTTCTAATTTTAGTACATATGTTTGAAAATAGTTTATTGACAAAAAAAAGAAAATAAATTATCATAAATTAGAAAATAAATGTTCTCGTGAACATAAAATTTTAGGAGTATAAAAATTTAAGATTTCTTTAGGAGGTTTATGTATGAATTGGCACTGGTTTAACTGGGTAGTAATTTTACTTTATTTTGTAGGAATGTTTATGGTTGGAATTTATTTCTCAAAAAGAGCAAATTCAACTGAAGATTACTTCAAAGCAGGAGGAAGAGTTCCTTCTTGGGTAACAGCTTGTAGTATTTATGCAACAGCATTATCATCTATATCTTTTATAGCTATTCCAGCTTCTGTTTTCAGTAAAGGATGGCTTCTTGGTATGGCTCCTTTAGGAATCATTCCTATCGTTTGGGTAGCAGCTGTAGTATTTGTTCCTTTCTTCAGAAGAGTTAATGTTACTACTGCATATGAATATCTTGGAAAAAGATTTGATAACAAATTTAGATTAATAGGAAGTTTAGCATTTATTTTATTCCACGTTGTTAGAATGGCAATAGTTTTATATCTACCAACTCTTGCTCTTCAACAAGCTCTTCCAACTCTTAACCCTGTAGTACTTACAGTAGGAGTAGCAATATTCTGTGTTGCTTATACTTCTATGGGAGGAATTGAAGCAGTTTTATGGTCAGACGCAATCCAAACAATAGTTCTTTTATTAGGGGCATTCTTAATCATAATAGCTGGATTTACATCTGCTCCTGAAGGAATTGGACAAGGATTCCAAGCTCTTCATGAAGGTGGAATGATGTTAAATAAAGACTTCTTCAGTATGGATCTTGCAAAAATCAGTATCTGGACAATGCTTATCGGAGGATTTGTAAACTCTATCTACTCATATGTAGGAAGCCAAGATATCGTTCAAAGATACAACACAACTAAAAATGAAAAAGAAGCTAAGAAAAGCTTATTCATGAACATACCATTACTATTAACAAGTATCTTTATCTTCGTTGGAATGGGATCTGCTCTTTATATCTTCTTCAAATATAAAGCTCAGCTTCCTGCAGGAATCAATGGAAACGCAATACTTCCATATTTCGTAATTCAATATATCCCAACAGGAATATCTGGACTTGTACTTGCAGCAATATTCGCAGCTGCTCAATCAACTGTATCATCAAGCTTAAACTCTGTTTCAACTTGTATGACTGCAGATATCTTAGAACAATTAAGACCTGATATGACAGATAAACAAAAACTTAACTTTGCAAAAGGTTCAAGCTGGATAGTAGGAATAGTAAGTACAATACTTGCTGTACACTTCTTATATGCAGGACAAGGAGATATGTTCTTATACTTCCAAGCTATCACAGGATTACTTGGAGGACCAATTGCAGGAGTATTCTTAGTAGGAATCTTCTTTGATAAAGTAAATACAAAAGCTGTATGGGTTGGATTTATAGCTTCTATCTTAATAGCTGTTTACTTAACTAACCCAATGGGAATGGCAGCTGCAGTAATTCCTAACTATGTAAAACCTCAAGTATTTGAATTTATGATTTCTTTCTTAATCATAGGTGGAAGTATGGTTGTATCACTTCTTGCATCTTTTGTAACAGGAAAACCTGAAAAAGAAAAAGTAGAAGGATTAACATATTCAACTGTTAAAAACATGGAAGAAAAATAATAATAGAGTAGTTTCTCTCAAGAGTATCAACCCTATACAAAAAGGACTTTGGATTTTCTGAAGTCCTTTTGTTTTATAATTTTTTAATAAAATAACAATAAAATTTGAATATATGTTTCTTTAAATTATTTCATTTTAATACTATATATTCTATAAAAAAATAATAATAAAATTAGCACTCACCTATTGACATTGCTAACAAAGAGATGTATAATAAGCTTGTAAATGAGGAAAAGGATGTTGGGATAAACAAAAAGAACTAATAAGATGTATATCAAAAGGAGATGGTGTATATGTTTATGCCAAGTATTTTTAATAAAGGATTTATGGACAATGTGTTTGATGATGATTTCTTCATGGATGTAAAAAATAAAAAAGCTGTGGGAAATACAGATATCAAAGAATTAAAAGACAGATATGAGTTGGAAATAGAGCTTCCTGGATTTACAAAAGAAAATATCAAAGCTGAAGTAAATAACGGATATCTAGTTGTAAGTGCTTCTCATGAAGAAAATAAAGATGAGAAAGATGAAGAAGGAAGATACATAAGAAAAGAAAGATATACAGGTCAATGTATGAGAAGCTTCTATGTAGGCAACCATATTAGTGAAGAAGATATTAAAGGTAAATTTGAAAATGGTATATTAAAACTTGAAGTACCTAAGAAAGAAGCACAACCAAAAATAGAAGAAAAAAAATATATCCAAATAGAAGGATAGAATAAAAATTTAATTAATGAAAGCACATCTTGAAAAAGATGTGCTTTTTTCATATTGAAAAAAATTTATTATTTGATTTTCAAAATGAAAATTATTTTCAAATTGAAAAAATATAAATAAGAATAAAAGAGTTGAAAAAGATGAATTTTAGAGGATAAGAGAAAATAAAATAAATGATGGCATATTTTTTGCTTTATATAAAATTGAATAATTAAAATAAAGTTAAAGGGGGCAGAAAATGATTGATAAAATTTTAAGTATATTAAATGAAGAGATAGTTCCAGCTGAAG
>DXWL01000035.1 GCA_019416865.1 Fusobacterium sp. | reverse complement strand
ATAAAAAAACTACACCCTCCATCTTAGTTGTCTAAGATTTTGGGTGCAGTACAAAATGCAACAGTCTTTTTTTATTTTTAATATCTGATTTTATAATATATCATTCCAATATATTCCCAAAAAGCTGCATATAAATCTTTTAATACTTTAAATTGAGGAATATATGCTAAATTATTTTGTTTTATTTTATGAGCTGTAAAATCACACGGAACTGGATAAAATTCAAGTTCCTCATCTTTAAATACCTCCATACTTCTTGGCATATGAACAGCAGAAGTTATTAAAAGAGCTGATTTTATCCCCTCTTTTCTCATCATATCTTTAATTTGTACACCATTTTCTTTTGTGTTATTACTTCCCTCTTCGATAATAATATCATCTTGTGGAATTCCTAAAAGTACAAGCTCCCTCTTATAAACAGAACTTTCACTTTCTCTGTTCTGCAGCGGACTTCCTCCGCTTATATATATCTTTTTAGGATTTTTATTATACATTTTTACTGTTTTTACTATTCTTCCCAAAGCATTTTTTTGAGGTGTATTTCCTTCAAGAGTATCTGTAATTATTCCTCCACAAAGAAGAACATAGATTTCTCCCTCTTCTATCTGTTTTTCTGAAACAAGGGGATATTTTTTCTCAAGATTCATAATAATTGGATCTGCAAAAAATTCACAGGAAAAAAGATAAATTACTCCGCTTACAAGCCATAAAAGAAAACCACTCTTAAATTTTCTGCTCCACATATTATTTATTCCTATTATAAAAAGAATTATAATTACAGGAAGAGGAGAAAGTATCCCCATTGATATAAATTTTTGTACTACAAACATATCTGCTCCTCTTATTGTTCTGTTGCTGTAAAATTATCTACAATATTCTGCCATAAATTCTGTTCTTTTAAAATAAGTTCTACAAATTCTCTAACAGCACCACATCCACCATTTTTTGAAGCAACATAATCTGATATCTCTTTGATTTCATCTACAGCATCATTTGGACAAGCTGAAAATCCACATAGCTTCATAGGTTTTAAATCTATTAAATCATCTCCCATATAGGCTGTTTCATCAAAAGTAAATCCATATTTTTCAAGAATTTTTTCAAGATCTCCTACTTTATCCCAGCTTCCTTGAATAATTTCCTGTATTCCAAGCTCTTTTCCTCTTCTTTCCACAATTTTTGAAGTTTTCCCTGTAATAATTGCGAATTTTATTCCTTGTTTTACTGCTTGACTTATTGCAAGTCCATCTTTTACATCAAAAGCCTTCATCTCATTTCCCATATTATCTATATATAATTTTCCATCTGTCATAGTTCCGTCAACATCAAGTACAATAAGTTTTATCATCACAATACCTCCTAATTTTAATCTCTGTAAATCATACCATAATTTTAAAATTTATGAAATAAAAAAACTTCTGCACCTTTATGATGCAGAAGCTATTTTTTAAACTTATTTTATTAATAAATTGGGTTAAGCATAAACTCTGTGAAATCTCTTACAAGAGCTGCTGTTTTTTCATTTTTATCACGAACAGGGTTAAATTCAACTATATCCACTGATGTGATGAAATAATTTTTAAATAGGAATTTGAATGTTTTATAAATATCATCTTCATCAAATCCATTTTTAACAGGTGTACTTACTCCTGGTGCTGCAATAGGATTCATTGAATCTATATCGAAACTGATATGGATATCTTCAACTTTTAAGTAGTCATGAATCTCTGCTAATACACTGTCAATTCCTTTACGAAGAACATCTTCATAATGATATACTTTTATTCCAAGTTTTTCAATAACATCTCTTTCTCTTACATCAATATCTCTTGTTCCAAGGATAACAACATTTTCAGGTTTTATTTTTGCTCCTTCAAAGAAACAGTTAACCATATCCTCGTCCCCTTCTCCTTGTAAAAGTGCAAGAGGCATTCCATGAATATTTCCTGTTATTGTAGTTTCGTTTGTGTTCATATCAGCATGAGCGTCAATCCAGATAACTCCAATCTCTTTTGTTTTTGCAACTCCTGAAATTGTTCCAAGAGCTATTGAGTGGTCCCCACCTATTGTAATAGGTCTGTATCCATCTTCGATAGCTTCATTTATTGATTTTGCAACCTTTTCACAAGTATGAAGTATTGTATTTTTATATTTCATATTAGGATGGTTGAAATCTTCTCTTTGTTTATCAATTTCAATAATTTCCATTTCATCAAATGTATCAGGATAATTTTCCACAAGAACATCCACACCAAACTCAATTCCTGATTTATCTGCTCCAAGGTTAAGAGGAACACCAAATATTTTATTCTTCATTTTTTCTGTGTAAATGTACATTGCATCTTCATCTTCAATTACATTGATATAATCAAGATTAGGATCTTCCATTCCTTGAAGATGAGTTTTAGTTTCTCTAAGTTCATCAATATAGTCGATGATCTCTTTACTTATTCTTTCTCCAGGAACAATAATAGGAATTCCAGGAGGATATGCCATTATCATCTCAGCACAAATTTTTCCTTCACTTTCCTCAAAAGGAACTCTGTTCTTTTCAGAATAGAAAGCTTCTCTTGGTACAAGAACTGGTTCAGGAATAGCTGGTATTCTTAATGTTTTCATATGTTTAATTTCTTTTGTATCATAAAATCTCTTACTTATATCTTTAAGGGCGTTTAAAAGTTTTAATGCACTGTCTGGAGTATCTCCAATTGTGATAAGTCCAAGTACATTATAAAAATCTGAAAGTTCCATTTGAATATTATAGTCATCAGTTAAGATTGTTTCAAGTTCAAATCCTGTGATTCCAAGCCCTTTTGCTGATATTGTGATTTTAGTAGGGTCAAAAGCAAATATTCCCTCTCTTCCAACTATCTCTGCTCCAAAAGAATGAATTCCTGGAATTTTATTTATCTCTGCTCTTAAATAATTTGCAAGTTCGATTGTTCTTGTAAGAAGATCTCTTCCATGTATTGCAATCTGTCTTCTTGCACAGTCAAGAGATGCCATCAAAGGATATGATGGTGATGTTGTATGTAATAAACTTAGTATTTGCTGAACTCTGTTAGCATCAACTCTGTTTGAATTTACATGGATAAGGGACATTTGAGTCATTGCCCCAAGAATTTTATGTGTACTTTGACAGCAGATATCTGCTCCTGCATCAACAGCTGAAAGAGGAAGATCCTCATGGAAATGAAGATGAGGTCCGTGTGCTTCATCTACTATTAATGGAATATCATAGCTGTGAACAATGTTTGCTATCTTTTGAATATCTGTAGCTACTCCATAATATGTAGGGTTTATAATAAGTACTGCTTTTATATCTGAATGCTGTTCAAGCATTTTTTCTACAGTTGAAGGTCTTACTCCATGAGCAATTCCCAGTTCTTCATCTATTTCAGGATTCATATATACAGGAATAGCACCTGATAAAATTATACCTGCTGAAACTGATTTATGTACATTTCTTGGAACAAGTATCTTTTCTCCTGATTTTACAACTGACATTATCATGGCTTGAATGGCACCTGATGTTCCATTTACAGCAAAGAAACTCTTTTTTACTCCATATGCATCTGCTGCAAGTTCTTGTGCTTCTTTTATGCAGCTTTTTGGGTGGTGCAGTCCATCTACCATTTTAAAAATAGTAACATCTATTTTAAATGGATTGATCCCCATAAACTCCAAAAATTCTTCATCCACTCCCTGTCCTTGTTTATGTCCTGGAACATGGAAAGGAACGATATTTCTTTTAACATATACATCTTTCAGTACTGTGAATAATGGTGTTAAATTTTGATTTAAAGTTGCCACTCTTACCTCCTTAATTCTTTTGATATAATTATCAATTTTTTTTATTTATGCTATAATGTAAACGCAAATTATTGTAGGATTTTTTTTAGTTTTAGTCAACATTTATTTTTTTTGAAAAGGAGAAAAAACTTGAAAAATTTTCTTTTATTTATTTCTGAAGGCTCTGAAACATTAGAATTTTCGCCATTTATTGATATTTTCGGCTGGAATAAAATTGTAGGGGACAAAAAAGAAAAAATTAACCTTGTAACAGTTTCATACGGAAAGTATGTAAATGCTACTTGGAATATTTCTGTAAAAACTGAGCTTGATTTTGAAAAAGACATAGAAAAACTCTATGATTTTGATGGAATAATTATTCCGGGTGGATTTGGTATGGCTGGATTTTTTAAAGATATTAAAAAAGAGAGTCTGCAAAAACTTTTAATAAAATTTAATGAGGATAAAAAAATAATAGTAGGGATATGTACAGGAGCAATAGCCTTAGGAGAAGCAGGAATACTTAAAGGGAGAAAAGCTACTACATATCTTCTTGATAATAAAAGATATTTTAATCAGCTTTTTAAATTTAATGCTGTTCCTGTTGAAAAAATTTTTGTTCAAGATGAAAATATCTTTACTACAGCAAATCCTCAATCAGCACTTTTAATGGGATTCAAACTTCTTGAAATTCTCACATCAAAAAAAAATGCTGAAAATGTAGCTTTTAATATGGGATACAAAATAAATGATGAAATTTAACAGAATTTATGGTATCCTTTAAGTATAAAAAAATTTTTTAAGAGGTGAAAATATGAAAATTGAAGAAGGAAAAGTAGTTACTCTTGAGTTTAAAGTATATGACAACAAAACAAATGAACTATTAGAAGATACAAAAGAAGTAGGGCCTTTCTTCTATATCCACGGATTTGGATACTTTGTTCCAAAAGTTGAAGAGGATTTAGAAGGAAAAGAAGCAGGATATAAAACTAAAGTTACTCTTACTGCTGAAGAAGGATATGGAGAATACGATGAGGATTTAGTTATGGAAATGGATAAAGCTGATTTCTCTGAATTTGAAGATATCTATGAAGGGCTTGATTTTATAGCTGACCTTGATGATGGTTCTGAACAATCTTTTGTGATTACAAAAATAGAAGACGATGTAGTTACTGCTGACGGAAACCATCCATTTGCAGGTAAAGATGTAAGATTTGAAATTGAAGTTACTGGAGTCAGAGAAGCTACTGAAAAAGAACTTGAAAAAGGAGAAGCTCTTTTCCAAGGATTCTAGAAAATATCGCCGATACAGGAGGCTGAGAACTCGTCAGAGTTCTCAATGACTAGTAGAGCCGACGAACTGGAAAATTTTATTTATTAAATTTTCAGTTTGTTCCATAAAAATTTAATGAAGGAGTATAAAATGAAAATAGCTTTAGGTTGCGACCATGGTGGTTATGAATTAAAAGAAAAAGTAAAAAAACATCTTGAAGGAAAAGGAATAGAAGTTATGGACTTAGGATGTCATTCAACTGAATCTGTAAACTATCCAGTTTATGGAAAAGCTGTTGGACATGCTGTTGCTGATAAAGAAGCTGACCTTGGAATTGTTATATGTGGAACAGGAATAGGAATCTCTATTGCTGCAAACAAAGTAAAAGGTGTAAGAGCAGCTCTTTGTATGAACACAACAATGGCAAGACTTACTAAAGAACATAATAATGCAAATGTACTTGCTATGGGTGCAAGAATGATAGGTGATGTTCTTGCTCTTGAAATAGTTGATGCTTTTCTTGAAGGAGAATTCCAAGGAGGAAGACACTCAGAAAGAATAGCTATGCTTGAAGACTAATTTTTAGATAAAAACGGAGGAAATTGTTATGGCAACTATTTTTACAAAAATAATCAATAGAGAGATACCCTCAGATATTGTTTTTGAAAATGATAAAGTTATAGCTTTTAAAGATATAAATCCTCAGGCTCCTATACATATTCTTGTAGTACCTAAAAAAGAAATAGCTACAATCAATGATATCAAACCTGAAGATAAAGAACTTATTGGAGAAGTTTATCTTGCAATAGGAAAAATTGCACAGGAACTTGGAATTGCAGAAGAGGGATATAGAGTTATAGCAAACTGCAATGAATATGGAGGACAAGAGGTATTCCATATCCACTTCCATCTTCTTGGAGGAGAAAAATTAGGAGCATTAGTTTAATTTAGAAAAATTTTATTTTAATATTAAATTGTTTAATTTTAAAGACTTTAATATTTTTTAAATTTTTTCCAAAAATTTAGTATTGACTTATTTTTTTTTTATACTATAATGTATCCATAAACAACGAATAGAAATCGCTTAGTTTTATTATATAATTTAAATATTATACTTAATAAAAAAGCGGGGGACCCATTATATGAGTAAATTTTTTATTCATGCTAACCTCGTAACACATTTTTCACGAGGGGGCTGGGGTCTTAGATAGATTTAGTCTATATAACGCCATGAAGCTTCATGGCGTTTTTTATTTATTAAATTTTAAATTTGTTTACTATAATAAAATATTAAAATAAAAAAATTTGAAGGGGTGATATTTAGAATTTAATTCAAAGAATTATATTCTAGAGATTAAGGAGGTTATCTTATGAAACAAAAAACAGAAAATGTCAGAGAAACAAAATTTATACACGCATTTATACCATTAGTATTTTTAGTATGTTCTCTTACATACACCATAAGGTACACCAACGCTGACCCCCATATTCCAATTATGATTTCAGGAATGTTAGCAGCTTGTGTTGCAATGTTCTGTTTAAAATATAAATGGGATTCTATTCTTGAAGGAATCTTAAATACTATAAAGTCATCTATGGAAGCTGCAATTATTCTCCTTATTATAGGAATGGTTGTAGGAAGCTGGATTATTTCAGGTGTTGTTCCAACTATGATTTTCTATGGACTTAAAATAATATCTCCAGGAATATTTCTTCCTGCTGCACTTATTCTTGCTCTTATAGTTGCTCTTGCTACTGGAAGTTCTTGGAGTACTGCTGCAACAGTTGGAATAGCTCTTATGGGAGTTGGAGCAGGGCTTGGAATCCCTCCTCAAATAACAGCAGGAGCTATAATTTCAGGAGCATATATGGGAGATAAACTTTCTCCTCTTTCTGATACAACAAATCTTGCTCCTGCAATGGCAGGTTCAAATCTTTTTGATCATATAAGAGCTATGCTTGGAACAACTATCCCAAGTTTTATTATAACTATGACTCTTTTCTGCATTATCGGAAGCAGATATGCAGGGGCTGATATTGATACAGCTTCACTTAATTCAATACTTAATACTTTGCAGAATGAGTTTTATATAAGTCCTATACTTTTCATTGTACCTGTAATCACAATTACTTTAGTAGTAAAAAAAGTTCCTGCTATTCCAGGACTTTTCTGTGGAAGCCTTATTGGACTTATTCCAGCAATGGTTCTTCAAAAAGTTTCTCTTTCACAATTTGTTACAGTTCTTCAAAAAGGATATGTTTCAAATTCAGGAAACCCTGTTGTTGATGAACTTCTTACAAAAGGTGGAATGAACAGCATGATGTGGACAGTATCTCTTATTATCTGTGCTCTTTTCTTTGGAGGAGTAATGGAGAAAGCTGGAATGCTTAATGCTGTGGCAAATAAAATTTTAAGTCTTGCAAAATCTACAGGAAGCCTTGTTCTTGCAACAGTACTTACTGCTATTGCATCAAATGCATTGGCTGCTGAACAATATCTTTCAATCGTTATTACTGGAAGAATCTTTAAAGATGCCTATGCAAAAAGAAATCTTCATCCAGTAACTCTTTCAAGAGTTCTTGAAGATTCAGGAACACTTACATCACCTCTGTTTCCATGGAACAGCTGTGGTGCTTATATGATCGCAGCTCTTGGAATTGCTCCTTGGGTATATGTTCCTTATTGTTTCTTGAATCTAATTAATCCTATTATTTCTATAATTTATGGTTATACAGGATTTACTATTAAATATCTTAATGGTGATGTAGAAAAAAAGTTTAACTTCAAGAAAACACTTGTTGCAATGATAAATGTTTTCCATAAATAAAAAAAAAACGGGGCTGTTGTATTTCTAAAATTGTAGAAATAAAATTCTCGATATTAAAAATTGTTTCATAATTTATGCAGCGAAACAGAATACTGAAAATTAGACTGTCTGAACGAAGTGAGTTTCGAATTTTCTTTCTGTGAGCAATATAAATAGAAACTATTTTTTCTTAGAGAATTTTACTTTTTACAAATTTGCAATATCCCCTTATTTTTTGTTATTTTACTTCATTGATAAGTTCTTTTCCATCAATAAAATCTTGAATATTATCAAGTGTAGTTTTTGTAATTGCTTCAACAGCTTCTTGGGTAAAGTAAGCTTGGTGAGATGTAATAAGTACATTATGGAAAGAAAGAAGCCTTCCAAGAATATCATCTTCTATTACCTTATCTGACAAATCCTCAAAGAAATATTCTGCTTCCTCTTCATATACATCAAGTGCAGCAGCTCCTACTTTTTTATCTTTCAACGCTTCAATTAAATCAGCAGAATCTATAAGCATTCCTCTTCCTGTATTTACAATCATAACTCCATCTTTCATCTTAGACATAGAATTTCTGTTTATTATATATTGAGTTTCTTTTGTAAGAGGGCAGTTTAAAGATATAATATCAGATTCTTTGTAAAGAGTATCTAAATCTACAAACTCAAATCCAAGCTCTTTAGCTTTTTCATAATTTGGATATGGGTCATAAGCAATTACTCTCATTCCAAAACCTTTTAATATTTTTATAAGAATTTGAGCAATTTTACCTGCTCCAATTATCCCTGCTGTTTTTTCATTTAAATCAAATCCCATAAGTCCACTGATTGAAAAATTTCCCTCTCTTGTACGAACATATGCTTTGTGAATTTTTCTGTTAAGTGCTAAAATCATTCCCATTGTATATTCAGCTATTGAATATGGAGAATAAGCAGGAACTCTTACAACTTTGAATCTTCCCTGTATATCTTTAAGAGAGATATTATTGTATCCGGCACATCTCATAGCTAAAAGCTTAACTCCATTTTCTGCTAAAATATCAATTACTTCTTTATTTATAGTATCGTTTGCAAAGGCACACACAATTTCATATCCTTTTGTAAGATCTGCACTCTCTTCATTTAATTTTCCTTTTAAAAACTTCATTTCTATATTATATTCTTTTCCGAATTTTTTAAATAATTCTTTATCATATGATTTAATATCATAAAATAATACTTTTTTAGCTTCCATTTTACATCCTCCATTTTTATTTCTTAAATTCTATTTCTTTACATTTAAATTATATCATCATAAATTTTTTATTACTAGATATTCTTTATTTTTTTAATAAACAATATGAAAAGATACTTTTTTTGTCATCTTTGTTCCAATACAATATTATTTTAATATTTTTATTTTTTATTCTAATTTTAACTTTTCTGTGATAAAATACATTTCATAGCAAAAAATAAATATGGAGGACTACAGATGTTTAAAAATTTTTTAAAAGGTATGGGAATAGGTGTAGCGAATATTATTCCCGGTGTTTCAGGGGGAACTCTGGCAGTTGTTTTTGGAATTTATGATAAACTTATGGAAGCTATTGCTGAATTTCTTACAGCTCCAAAAGATAAAAAAATAGAGTATGCAAAATTTCTTATTCAAATAGGACTTGGAGCTATTATAGGAATTTTAGTTTTTGCAAGAGTTATCGAATTTCTTTTTGCACATTATCCTGTACAGACAAAGATAGCCTTTATTATACTTATTCTTCCTTCAATTCCTTTGATTGTTAAAGGGGAAAAATATTCTGACAAAAAAAATATCCTGTTTTTTATCTTGGGATTTGTTTCTATAATGATTTTCACTTATCTTACTATTAAAATATCAGGAGGTCCTGCTGATACAGAAAATATAAGAACAGTTTTTTCTACATCATATTATATAAAACTTGCTTTCTGTGGATTTATTGCAATAGGGGCTATGATAATACCAGGAATTTCAGGCTCATTCCTTCTTCTTATTTTAGGAGAATATCAGAATATTCTTTCGTATATAAATAATTTTAATATCGTTCCTATGATATATCTTGCAATAGGAATGGGATTTGGAGCTATAGGATTTACAAAAGTAATAAATTACTGCTTAAAAAATCATAGAAGCATTACTCTTTTCTTTATTCTTGGAATTATAATTGCTTCACTTATCCAGCTTTTTATAAATTTATAAAAAATTAGGAGCAGACTGAATCTGCTCCTTTTTTATTTAAAATTTAATCTATTCCATAACTCCTATTTCATCAGGAACTATTACATCTGCTTCAGTTGCAGCTAAAATATCCTCTACTGTATATCCAGGTGCTATCTCTTTAAGCACAAGTCCCTCTGGAGTAACTTTAAAATAACATCTCTCTGTTACAATATCTGTTACACATTTTTTTCCTGTCAAAGGAAGAGTACACTTCTTAAGAATTTTTGATGAACCATTTTTTTCACAATGTTCAGTTGCAACAATTATACGCTTAACACCTGAACACAGATCCATTGCTCCACCCATACCTGGAACTAATTTTCCTGGTATTGTCCAGTTGGCAATATTTCCCTCTTCATCTACTTGAAGTGTTCCAAGAACTGCTATATCTATATGACCTCCACGAATAAATCCAAAGCTTGTAGTATGGTCATGGACACTTCCTCCTGGAATTAGAGAAGCAGGCATACCACCAGCATCTATTGTATCAATATCAGCATCGTCCCAACTAGGAGACGGACCACTTCCAACAGTTCCAATTTCAGCTTCAAGCCATAAATCCACACCTTCTGGAAGATAGTTAACACACATTAAAGGAACACCAATTCCTAAATTTACAAAATCACCATCTTTAAAAAATTTTGCACAACGAGAAGCAATCAATGCCTTTCCTTTTAATTCAGCCATTATTATCTACCCCCTTCTTGTGCTTTTTTCTTCAGTTTTTGCCAGTAAGGACACATATGTCTAACTTCTCCCTCTCTGACATATATCATATCAACTAATGGAGCCGGAACATCAATTTCGTTAGGTTTTAATTCTCCAACTTCAACCATCTCTTCAGCTTCAACTATAACTATATCTCCCGCAAAAGCCATCTCTGTACTTATTGCTCTTGAATTCATTCTAAAAGATATATTTCCAGCTTTATCAGCTTTAGTAGCTTTTATAAGAGTTATATCTGCTCTTAATGGAAGCTCTAAAAGATATTCTTTACCATTTATTGTTAATTTTTGTTTTCCTTCTTCAACATCTGTTCCAAGTCCTGTTGGTGTCAAACATCCTCCAAGACCATAACCTCCACAACGTATTCTTTCAGAAAATGTTCCTTGAGGACTAAATTCTATATCAAGCTCTCCTGCAAACATCTGATCTCTTGCTACAGGATTAAATCCTATATGTGTTGTAATTAGACTCTTTACCCTTTTGGCATTTATAAGTTTTCCTACTCCAAGGTCAGGCATTCCTGCTGATACTGCTATAGCATGAATATCTTTAACACCTTTTTCCAACATTCCTTCAATTATATCATCTGCTGCAAATTCCCCATGCCAATCACCAAACATTATTGTTTGTCCGTCATGAAACTTTTTAAGAATTTCTTCTATTGAAAATACTTTTGATAACATTTTCATCCCACCTTTCTCTGCTAGAATAAAATTAAGTTAAGTCAAAAATAAATAGCTAATTTCCTTTAAAAACTGCTTTTCTTTTTTCCATAAATGCTTTGCAGCCTTCTTGGAAGTCCATTGAAGCAGCACACTCTCTTTGTGTAGGAATTTCAGTTTCATCAAGCCATTTTTTATAATCATAGAAGTTTGCATCATAAATCTGTTTTTTAATATTTTTATAAGAAATAAGAGGACCAGAAGCTATTTTTTTAGCAAATTTCATAACAGCTTCATCAAGTTCTTCTACACCTACAACCTTATAAGCAAGTCCAAGTTCTTTTGCTTCCTCTGCAGATACAGGTCTTCCTGTTGCTGCAAGTTCCATTGTACGAGAAACTCCTATTGATTTAGAAAGCAGGTAAGTTGCACCTGTATCAGGAACAAGTCCTAAATTTACAAAGGCAAGAATAAATTTAGCATTGTCAGCACAGATCATAAAATCTCCTCCGAGAGCAAGACTCACTCCTGCTCCAGCTGCTGCTCCAGCTACAGAAGTAATTACAATTTTACTCATTTTTTTCATTCCATCTGCCACAACACCAACTTTTGCAATCAAGCCGTCCATATTAACTTCTCCTCCAGCTTGAATTAATTTATAGAAATATCCAATATCTCCTCCTGCTGAAAATGCTTTTCCTGCACTTTTTATAACAAGTACTTTTACATTTGGATCTTTTTCAGCTGCATCAACTACATACATAAGTTCATCAGCCATTTGTTCATCAATTGCATTAAGATTTTTTAAATAATTCATTGTAACTATACCAATACCATCTTCTACTGTATAAATCAGTTTTTGCAGTTCCATAAACTAACCTCCTTACTGTAAAACAACAGAGCTTTTATTTATAAACGGCTATACCGTTACCCTACAAATTTTTGTGATTTTCAGGTATAACAAATATGAATCAAAAAATATTAAATCTTTTTTATTTTTTATATCTAGTTTGAGTATTAAATAAGTAATGTAAAGTGATAAATAATTTACTATATTTTGAAAGGATAAAATTGTACTAATTTTAAAGTATTTTTGTTTTATAAAAAGTGAAAGTATTTTTTTGTTTACTAAAGTATATTTTATATTTCATAGTATGTCAATAGCATTAAATTTTTATTTTTTCCAAAAAAAGAAAAAAACCGGGTATTTCTATCCGGTATTCCTCTTGTTTACTAAGAAACTCTTTTGAAAGTCTGTCAGTAAAAATTATAAAGCGTTTACTTTAGCTGCTAATCTAGATTTTTTTCTAGAAGCTGTATTTTTCTTCATAACACCTTTTGTAACTGCTTTGTCTAGTTCTTTGTAAGCTACTACTAAAGCTGCATTAGAAGCTTCTACTTCACCAGTTGCTACTGCTGCTAAAACTTTTTTAACCATAGTTTTAACTCTAGATTTTACTGCCTGGTTTCTTTCTCTGTTTCTTTCGTTGATTAATACTCTCTTTTTAGCTGATTTTGAGTTTGCCAAATTAAAAACCTCCTAAGTAATTTAAATTACAATTAATTATTTGTTCAATTTATTTTATTATGGTCTTAAAATTTAACAGGTAAGATCTAAAAGAGAGACACATATCTAAAACAATGGACCGATAGTATTATATCATAATTTTTCAAAATGTAAAAGGAAAAAATAAAAAAATGTTTCTATTTTTTTAAAAAAAGGTTATCATATAGATTGAATTGGTATCTACAAAATTTAGAAAGGATTTTTTAATGAGTATAGAGGAAAAAATATCTCCCAGAGCCAGAACTTTTATGGCAGAAGAGATTAATGAAGCAGGAGGATGTGAAGTTTTCTTCCGTGGCATTCTCAACGAAGAAAAAATAGTGGACGAAGTTGAGGTAGTGGCAAAAGGAAATAGATATAGTGTTCCAGCTATCCTTAAAAGAATGAAAAAAAATGAAATTGTTATTCATAATCACCCTTCAGGATATTTGTATCCCTCTGATGCTGATGTAGAAATAGCTTCTATCTTTGCAAATAAGATGGATGGAGGATCATATATTATCGATAACAATGTTGAAAATATTTATGTTATAACAGAAGCATATTTTGAAGAAAATAAAAAAATAGATATCAAACCATATTTTGAAAAAAATGGGCTTCTTGCTCAATATTTCAAAGAGTTTGAATATAGAGATGAACAGCTTCATATGGCTGAACATATTGAAAAAGGACTGAATGAGGAAAAAAAAGTTATCGTTGAAGCTGGAACTGGAACTGGAAAAACTCTTGCTTACCTTATTCCAAGTATCCAATGGGCTGTTGAAAATGGAAAAAAAGTTATTATCTCTACAAATACAATAAATCTTCAGGAACAGCTTCTTAATAAAGATATCCCTGTTGTTAAAAAAATTATGTCTAAAGATTTTAAATATCTTCTTGTTAAAGGAAGAGGAAATTTTTTATGCAACAGGAAACATGCAAATCTTGTTACTACAAAAATGACTGATTTAGAAGATTTTTCTGATGAACAGAAAAAGCAGTTTGAAGCTCTTATCAAATGGGGAAAGGAAACTGAAAAAGGGGATAAATCAGAACTTTATTTTGAACCTGATTTCACTGTATGGGAGATGTTTCAAAGTGAAACTGATATCTGTGCAGGAACAAGATGTCCTTATAAAAGCGAATGTTTTTTTATGAAAGCCAGAGAAGAAAGAAAAAAAGCTGATATTCTTATTGCAAATCATCATATATTTTTCTCAGATCTTGCAATCAGAAAAGAGATAGGATTTAATACAGATTATTCTATCCTTCCTGAATATGGATTGGTTGTTTTTGACGAGGCACACAATGTAGAGAAAGTAGCAAGGGATTATTTCTCTTATGAAGCTTCAAAATATGGATTTACAAAGGCTATGAATCAAATTCATAATGTTGTTCCTAAGAAAAAACAAAAAGGGCAACTGGAAATACTTATTCAATATCTGAAAAACAGAGATTATGAAGATAAAGAGATTACAGAAAAACTTTTAGAAAATGATATGAGAATAAATCATGGTAATCTTTTTAAAACAGGACGTGATTATTTTGATCGTCTTATAGAAGTTTTCTCCAAAGGACAGGTAGGAAGTGTTACATACAGAATAAAAAAAGATCAGATTGCTACTTCTGCTTTTTATTCTATGTTAAATGATGTAAAAGAAAATTTTACTCTGGAGTTTAACAACTATTTAAAGACAGCGAGAAAAATAATAGCTGCTCTTAAAGAAGCAGAAGACAATGATGGAATTATAAATGATTTTATAAAATATATAGAAAGACTTGAAACTTTCTATGATAATTTTAAATTTATAAACACTCTTGATGATGAGGATTTTATCTACTGGATTGAAGTTAATAATAAAAAAAGCAACTCTAAACTTGTGGCAACTCCCCTAAAAATTGACGGAGAGCTTAATGAAAATCTGTATTCAAATTTAAAACAACTGATTTTCACCTCTGCTACAATAGCTGTTGAAGATAATTTTGATTATTTTAAAAAATCCATAGGACTTGAAGAAGAAACTTATGATAAGATTATAGCTTCTCCATTTGATTACGATAAACAGATGAAGGTGTATATTCCAAGTGGGCTTCCCGATCCAAATGACAGAGATTTTTTAGATGAGATAGAACCTCTTCTGAAAAAAATGATTTTAAAAACAAAGGGAAGAACATTTGTTCTTTTCACCTCCTATAAATCTTTGAATTATATGTATTATATGCTCAGAGATGAGCTGGAAGCTCAAGGGATAGATTTCTTCATTCAGGGAATGTATCCAAGAACAAAGCTTGTGGAGATGTTTAAAAAAAGTGATGCTCCTCTTCTTTTTGGTACTGACTCTTTCTGGGAAGGAGTAGATGTAAAAGGAGAAAAACTTATCTCTGTTATTATAGTTAAGCTTCCTTTTAAGGTTCCCAGCGATCCTATTACAGAAGCTATTATTGAAACATATGAACAACAGGGAAAAAATCCATTCCTTGAATATCAGATTCCTGAATCTGTAATAAAATTCAAACAAGGAATAGGAAGACTTATAAGAAGCAAGGAAGACAGAGGAATTATTACTATCCTCGACAATAGAATTGTTACAAAGAGATACGGCAAATATTTCATTGACAGTATTCCTTCAAAAAATATTGTCAGAATCGACCAAAATGAGATTTTTGGTTAGAACTTGGAGGACTTATGAAAAAATTTAAACTTTTCGGTTTTAAATTTATTTTTAAAATGGAAAAAGAAAATCAAGATGATATACATATTTATTCTGAATCATATAATCTCAGAGAGAAAATAATATATCTTCTGCTTGTTATGACTGTGCTTTCATTCAGCTCAAAATTTTATCTGCTTTTTAATCAAAACAGCTATAAAAAAGGAAGTATTGTAAAAGAAAATATCTATGCTCCAAAAACTGTAAAGTATAATGATACTAACAAAAGAGAAGCTATCATCGAAGAACTTATTCTTACTTCTAAGAAGGAATATATTCATGTTCCTGAAGTGGAAGTAAATCATTATAATGGAATGAAAAATTTCTATGATCAGATTCTTGCACTAAAAAAAGGAACAAAAATAGATTTCAACTATAAAATTATAGAGGAAACTATTGGAAAAGATGTTAACAAAAATCTCGTTAAAGAGATTTTAGAGCTTAGTACAAGAAAAATTAAAGCTCAAAGAGAAGAACTTTTAGAACTCCTTCAAAAAACTTATGAATCAGGAGTTACAAAAGATGATGGTATCATCACAATAAAAGATGAGCAAAACGAAAAAATAGAAAAACTTTCACCTCTTGAAAAGAAAGTGCTTCATACTTTCCTTGTGCCAAACTATATTTTTGACAAAGAAAAAACAAAAGAGGAGATAGAGAAGAAAACTTCTAAAATAGGTCCGCAGATTGTAGAGGTTCAAGCTGGAAGCATTATTGCTAAAAAAGGAGAGGTTATCACAGAGAAAAAACTTGAAATCTTAAGTGCTTTGGGAATATATTCATATGCTGACAGCATTTTAAGATTTTTGATAAATGGCTTTTATCTGTTGCTGATATCTTTTATCTCATATCATATAATAGGCAGAACATTTAAAAAAGAGATTTTAAATAAGAATATCTACAGAGCTGTATTTCTTCTTATTGCAGGGGCTTTTGTTCTTTTAAGATTTATAAATAATGAGCATATGTATATTATTCCTTTTGAAGTAATTTTCTTTATGCTTGGTATTCTTGTAAACGCAGCTTTTGCATTTACAATGGGAATGGTTTGTCTGCTATTCCTTATGCCTATGCTTGATTATAATCTTATTTACTTCTTTATATATCTTTTCTCAATTCTTTTGGGAGAGATAATGCTTAAAGATATAAAAACAAGATCTCAGCTTATAAATCTTGGAGTTCAGCTTTCAATAGTAAGGTTTATTCTGTTCTTAATTTTATGTTTCTTCCTGACAGATATGAATGTATCTGTTGTTATGAAAGCTGGAGAAATTATTATTGCAGGAATACTTTCAGGAATGTTGAGTATTGCTCTTGTTCCTTATTTTGAAAGAACATTTAACATTCTTACAAGATTTAAACTTCTTGAACTTGGGGATCTTTCACATCCTCTGCTTCGTGATCTTTCTGTTAAGACGCCGGGAACTTTCTATCACTCTATGATGGTTGCTACTCTTTCAGAAGCTGCTGCAGATGCTGTAGGAGCTGATTCTATCTTCACAAGAGTTGCTTGTTACTATCATGATATAGGAAAAATGAAAAGACCAAAATTCTATGTGGAAAATCAAGAGGGAGGGGTCAATCCTCACAATGCAATCTCTCCATTCTTAAGTGCTCTTATTATTGCAGCACATACAAAAGAGGGAGCAGAACTTGGTAAAGAATATAAAATTCCTAAAGAGATAAGAGATATTATGTATGAACATCAGGGAACAACTCTTCTTGCATATTTCTATAATAAAGCTAAGCAAATTGATGAAAATGTACAAGAAGAAGATTTCAGATATCCAGGTCCAAAACCAAAAACAAAAGAATCTGCAATTATTATGCTTGCTGATTCAATAGAAGCAGCAGTAAGAAGTCTTGATGAAAAAACTCCTGTTACAATTGAAGCTATGATAAGAAAAATTATTGCAGGAAAAATGGACGATGGACAGCTTTCAGATGCAGACTTAACTTTTAAAGAGATTGAAACTATTATAAAAGTATTTACAAAAACACTTATGGGTATTCACCATGTAAGAATTAAATATCCAGGACAAAAATAACGGAGGAAAAATTGAAACTAAATTTAGATTTGGGAATTAATATCGAAGGATATGAAAATGAAATAAATTTTGAAGAAGTTGAAAAATATATTACAGAGGTATTAAATAAAGAATATGAGAGCGACAGAGAGGTATATGTTTCTGTCCTTCTTACTGGAAATGAAAAGATTCAAAATGTAAATAGAGATTTCAGAGGAAAAGATATGCCTACAGATGTAATATCCTTTGCATATCATGATAACGAAGAAGCTTGTGGAGGAGTTTTTGATACCCTGGGAGATATTATCATCTCTCTTGAAAGAGTAGAAGAACAAAGAAAAGATTACAATCACTCTTTTAAAAGAGAATTCTATTATGTTTTAACTCATGGACTTCTTCATCTTCTTGGATATGATCACATGGAAGAGGAAGAGAAAAAAATTATGAGAGCAAAAGAAGAGGAGATTCTTACAAGCTACGGTTATACAAGAGATATTTAAGAACAGGTGATTTTATGACATCAAAAGAATATTTACTCTTCAGCATTATTTCATATTACAATCTTACAGAAAATACAAAAGGGCAGCTTTTGATAAATGCTCTTGAAGAGATAAACTTTGGAAGAAGTATCTCTTCTAATGCAAATCTTTTCAGAGATGACACCTATGGAAGATGTACTGAATTTTTTAAAGAAGAGCTTAATAAATGGAAAATTTATAATATCGACAACAGAACAGGGACAATGGGAAATGGTAAATCCAACTCTGGATTTTTTGCTATTATTTTTACTGATGGAAATGATTATGTAATCTCCTATAGAGGAAGTGAAACATATCCTTTTGAAGAGGCATACAAAGATTTTATTGAAACAGATCTTAGATTTGGAATGGGTAAAAAACCTCTTCAGTTTTGGGAGGGAATCGAAGTATTTGAAAATCTTTTGTTAGCAGGTATACCATTTGAAAGAATAAGTATGACCGGACATTCTCTTGGAGGAGGAATAGCACAGTTTGCTGCCATTATGCTTTATAAAAAATATAATCTGGTTCCTAAAGTCTGCACTTGGAATGCTGTTGGAATAAACAGAGATGGAATAATTGGATTTGAAGACTTTATTAACTATGAAAAAATTCTCGATTCATGCCATCTTTCTGAAGAGGAGAAAAAAATATTTGGTGAATTTAAATCTTCATATCTTGATTTTTTTATGAAAGAACTTAAAAAGATGAAAATCATAAAGGATAACAGAACTGTTCTTATTGATAAATATAATACATTCTATTTCCATATAGACGATGTATTTATAGAAACTCTTGCAAAACAGACAAACTTTAAGCAGGTACTTAATAAAATACCTCTTAGCAGAAGAAGAGAGATTCTTTTAAATGAAAATCTTATAGATAAACTTTTCCAAATTGATAATATCACAGAACTTCTTTATGATGCTGTAAAATTTATTGAAATTCTTAATCAAAATAAAGTTTTTGAAGAAAATGTGATAAATTTCTGTCATTCAAAAGATTTAGTAAGCTTTCTGTATCCTCATATAGGAACAACTTATCAAGTTGATTTAGAATTTATGAAAAAAGATGCTCCTAAGAACAGTGGATTTTTTAGAAATCTATCTCTTCTTAGAAAATCTGTACAAAGCTACCACTTTGAAGATGTCTTTATACCTTTTCTTTCTTCAAACGGAGCTTTTGTAGATTATATTTCAATGGATTATATAAGCAGTGTTCTTAGAAAAATAATGTATCTTGAATACACTTTTACAAAAGAATTTTTAGGAAACTACTTTTTAAGAACAGAAATTACAGAAGAAAATTTTAAAAAATATAAACATGATATTATAAACGGAATAAATAAAACAGGGGATGACATTCTCTATAAAGATAAAGTAAAATCAAAAATACAGCTTATGGAATATTCTGAAATAAAAAATCTATGGGAAAAAACTCTTTTAAAAGCAGCAAGTCCATATATCAGTCAGGATATCTATGATTTGATTGTATTTAGAAAAAATTATATTTAAATAAATTATATAAATAAATTTTAAAATATTGAGGGAGAGAAAAAATGAAATTTTTACCAGTTGTTATGCTATTTATATCAAATATTTTTATGTCTTTTGCTTGGTATGGGCATCTGAAACACACAGGAAGAAATCTGTTTCTTACAATTCTTATGAGTTGGGCAATAGCTTTCTTGGAATACTGTTTCTCTATTCCTGCAAACAGAATAGGAGCAACTTATTTTTCTGTGGCTCAGCTTAAAATCATTCAAGAAGTTATTACTCTTGTGGTTTTTGCTGGATTTTCAGTCTTATATCTTAAACAAGAGATAAAACTTAACTATCTTTATGCTTTTATGTGTATGATAGGTGCTGTATATTTTATGTTTAAAAAATAAAAAATACTACTGACGAAGAAGAATTAAAAGATTTAGTATATGTACTATATAACCAATCTTTACTTGTAGAGGGATTTGCTATTGAAAACCCAGTAGAATTTTCTGAAAAACTAAATAAACTAATAATAGGATAAGAGTAATAAGAATCAATAGAGATATTTTATCTTTTTAGCCAAGACTGTAGACAAATGTACTGCACCCAAAATCTTAGACAACTAAGATGGAGGGTGTAGTTTTTTTATG
>DXWL01000034.1 GCA_019416865.1 Fusobacterium sp. | reverse complement strand
CTTAAATATATATTTCCCTCTATTTTATATATAGCTCAAAAATTTTAAAAAGTCAACATCACTTTTAAAATAAAAAGATTAAATATAAAAACAGAGCCTAATTTTTTAACTAGACTCTGTTTTTATAGTAGAATGGAATTTAATATACCTATTTTTTATTTATTTTTATGGCAACCACAGCTGCAATTTTCAAAATGAAGCTCATGCCCCATTCTTTCCTGTTTAGTTCTTAAATATGCCTCATTGATTTCGTTTGCAGGAATTTCTATCTCTCTTCTTTCAGCAACTTTTATTCCATAAGATTCAAGACCTTTTATTTTTTCAGGATTGTTAGTCATAAGTTTTACAGATTTTACTCCAAGAGATTTTAACATTTGAGCTGCTACAGCATAATCTCTTGCATCTGCTTCAAATCCAAGTTTTAAGTTTGCATCAACTGTATCGCACCCTTCATCTTGAAGTTTGTAAGCTTTTATTTTATTAACAAGCCCAATCCCTCTTCCCTCTTGTCTAAGGTAAAGAACAACTCCTTCTCCCTCTTTTTCGATTCTCTGCATAGCAGATTTAAGTTGTAAACCACAATCACATCTGTATGAACCAAGAATATCTCCAGTGAAACATTCAGAATGTATTCTTACAAGAACATTTTCTTTTCCAGAAACATCTCCTTTTACAAGAGCAATATGTTCTTTTCCGTCAAGTTTATTATCAAATCCTACAATTTCAAATGTTCCAGAAGAAGTTGGCATTTTTGCTCTGCATTCTATTGTCATAAGTTGATCATGAGCTTTTCTATATTTTATTAAATCTTCAATAGAAATCATTTTTAAATTATGTTCTTTTGCAAAAGCTTGAAGATCTTCGAATCTTGACATAGTTCCATCAGGATTCATAATTTCACAACAAAGCCCTATCTCTTTAAGCCCTGCAAGTCTGACTAAGTCCACAGTTGCTTCTGTGTGTCCATCTCTTTCAAGAACACCCATATCTTTTGCAAGAAGAGGGAACATATGTCCAGGTCTTCTGAAATCAGAAGGTTTAGCATCATCTTCTGTACATTTTACAGCAGTAATTCCACGCTCATAAGCTGAAATACCTGTTGTAGTATCCACATGGTCTATTGAAACAGTAAATGCTGTACAGTGATTGTCTGTATTTTCTGTAACCATTTGAGGAAGTCCAAGTTTTTTTACATATTTTTTGCTCATTGGCATACAGATAAGTCCTTTTGCATATGTAGCCATGAAGTTTACATTTTCTGTTGTTGCAAATTCTGCTGCACAGATAACATCTCCCTCATTTTCCCTGTTTTCATCATCAACTACAACTATACATTTTCCATTTTTTAGCTCTTCTATTGCATCTTCTATTCTATCAAGCATTTTTTCCTCCTAAATTTTAAGAATTACAACTTTTTAATAAAATCCATGAGAAGCTAAGAAATTCTCATCAATTTTAGTTTTTTCTTTTTTTTCAGGTTCTTTAAAAGTCATCATTCTTTCAATATATTTTCCTATTAAATCAGTTTCCACATTTATATAATCCCCAACTTTTTTTCTTCCAAGAGTAATCATCTCTTGTGTATGAGGTATAAGTGAAACCTGAAGGGAATTATCTCTGTAGCCTACCACAGAAAGACTTGCTCCGTCAAGAGTAATTCTTCCTTTTTCAACCACATATTTCATAAATCTTGGTTCAATCTCTATTTCATAGATTTTAGCAATTCCATCTTTTGTAATGGATTTTATAACTCCCTCGCAGTCAACATCTCCTGTTACAAGATGTCCTCCAAGAGGAGTTGAAAGAGAGATTGATTTTTCAAGGTTTACAAGACTTCCTGTTTTAAGACGGCTCAAATTCGTTCTTTTAACAGTTTCATGCATACAATCTGCTGTAAAATAGTCAGACCCTATTTCAACAGCTGTAAGACAAGTGCCGTTTGTAGCAATACTGTCCCCAATTTTTGCCCCTTTTAAAACTTTACTGCATTTTATTTTTAGATGAACAGATTTTTCTCCTGTTTTTATAGATAAAACCTGCCCCATTTCTTCAACTAGTCCTGTGAAAATAGTAATCACCTCTTTCTTTTCAAATTATTTATGAAATTCAACAGAGATGTTGTCATCATAGATATTAAATTTTACATTTTCAAGTTTAAAGCAGTCTTTCATCTTTTTAAAATCAAAACCTTGTATAAATGGAAGTCCTCCCCCTAAAATTTTTGGAGCTATAAATATCTCTCCTCCATCAATTCTATTTTCAGCAAAAGCTTTTGAAATAAGATATGAACCACCTTCAAGAAGAACGGAATCAATCTTTAATTCTCCTATTTTTTTCAGTATTTCATCTACTGAAAATTCATATCCTTCCATATATACTATTTTAATTTTATTTTTTTCTAATTCAGAAATTTTTTCATTATTCATATTTTCTAAAGATGTGATAACAATACTTTTTTCATCTTCACTTCCAAGAGATACAAAATTACTCTCAAGAGGAATACGAAGATGAGGATCAACTACAATTCTATAAGGATTTATTCCATTTTCAACCCTCGCAGTAAGCCTTGGATTGTCATTTATAAGGGTATTTATTCCAACCATTATTCCCATATATTCATGGCGAAGAAGTTGAACTTTCTTCCTTGATTTTTCATTTGTTATCCATTTAGAATCATTATAGTTTGTTGCTATCTTTCCGTCAAGTGTAATTGCACATTTAAGAAAAAGATAAGGATTTTTTTCTGTGATATATTTCATAAAAACTTTATTAAGAGATTTTGCTTCTTTTTCTCTTACACCAACCACAACTTCAATCCCTGCTTCTTCAAGAATCTTTTTCCCTCTTCCTGCTACAAGAGGATTGGGGTCAAGACAGGCAATAACACATTTTTTTATTTTAAATTTTTTTATTTTTTCCACACATGGAGGAGTTTTTCCAAAGTGTGAACACGGTTCAAGGGTAACATATATAGTTGCTCCCTCTGCTTTTTCTCCTGCTTCGTCTAAAGCATATACTTCTGCATGAGGTCCTCCAAAATATTTATGCCATCCTTTTCCAACTATTTCACCGTTTTTTACAACAACAGCTCCTACCATTGGATTTGGATTTACATATCCTCTTCCCTTTTCAGCAAGTTCAAGGGCTAGATCCATATATTTTTCGTCCATGGTACTACATTCCTTTTAAAAGATTGCACATTTCAATAGCACCGTTTGCCACATCAAATCCTTTGTTTCCTGCTTTTGTTCCAGCTCTTTCAATAGCCTCTTCAATGTTATTTGTTGTAAGAACACCAAACATTACAGGTATTCCTGTTTCAAGTCCTATGTGTGCCACACCTTTTGAAACTTCAGCACATACATAATCAAAATGTGGAGTAGCTCCTTTTATTACTGCTCCAAGAGCTATAACAGCATCATATTTTCCTGATTCTGCCATTTTTTTAACAACTAGAGGGATTTCAAATGCTCCTGGAACCCAAGCAAGATCTATATCATTGTCTGCTACTTCATGTCTTTTTAAAGCATCTAATGCTCCACCTATAAGTTTTGAAGTAATAAACTCATTAAATCTCCCTGCAACTATTCCTACTCTTAATCCTTTACCACTGAAATTTCCTTCTAATACTCTCATCTTTTTCCTCCTATTTTTGCTTACAGGACATAAAAAAACCCGAAGATATCTCTTCGGGCTTTAAGATTTTAAGGTATTTTGTATTCATACTTATTAAATTATTTTTCCCTTACCATTATAAAATTAAATTACAAACTATGAAAAATAACTTATGTATATGACTATGAAAATACTTCTCTCATCCAGACTATACTGTCGGTATCGGAATTACACCGATTCAAAACCTAAATGGTTCTCGTGGACTTTACCACCGGTCGGGAATTGTATTACACTCACCCTGCCCTGAAGATTTACATTTTTATTTTCTTTCTAACATAATTATACCCTATTTTCCTATTTTGTCAACTATTTATTTTTATAATGTGATTTTTTCTGCTGCTATCCTTTTCATACCAATAGTCATAAAAATTAAAATTGAAAAGACAAGTGTAACCATTTCATTTACAGGAGCAGAAAGCCATATACCTTTTGTATCAAAAATAATAGGACATAAGTATAATAAAGTATTAATAAAGATGATTCCTCTTAGGACACTTAAAACTGCTGAAATTAGAGCATCTTCAATAGCTGTGAAGTATGCACTTATAATAATATTTATTCCCATTAAAATATATGTGAAACTATAAATATTCACTGCCTCTTTTGTAAGATCAAAAAGAATTTGGTCATTTTTAACAAACATTGAAATAATATCATATGCAAAGAAATTAATTATAGTATAAAAACCAATTCCTAAAACAGCAACAACAGCTATACCTATTTTTAAGATCTTTTTAATTCTCTCATATTTTTCAGCTCCATAATTATAACTTATTACTGGTTGAAGTCCTTGAGAAAATCCTATCATAGTCATTGTTACAAGAGTAGATATATATCCAATTATTCCAAAAGCTGAAACACCTTTTTCTCCTATCATTCTCATAATATTTATATTAAATGCCATAATAACAATTCCTGTAGCTATCTCTGTCAAAAATTCAGAAGAACCATTGAAACACAAAGCACCTATAGCTTTAAAATCAAATTTTGTAAATTTGAACTTTAATTTTTTAGTTCTAAAAAACAAATACCACCAAAGAGAAAATGCAGTTCCAAATTGTGCCATACCTGTTGCAAGTGCTGCTCCTTCTATTCCCCAATGAAAATGAACGATAAATATATAATCAAGAACAATATTAATTATTGCTCCTGCTAAGTTACAAATCATAGAGTATGCAGGATTTCCCTCTATTCTTATAAAAATTTCAAATCCATAAGCCAAAAGATAAAAAAGAGTGAAAAATGAGATAATGAAAAGATACGAAGCTGCATTATCTGCTATAACATCATTTGCCCCTAAAAATCTTACCATATGCTTTGGGAAAAATATTCCAAGAGAACCTAAAAGCCCTCCCAATACCATGAAAAATTGTGTTGAAAGACTATAAATTCTATTAGCTTCCTCAGGATTATTTTCTCCTAAACGGATTGCTATTATTGTTCCTCCTCCAACTGCAACCATGATCCCCAATGCAAATGAGAAATTCACATAAGGCATAACAATGTTTACTGAAGCAATCTCATTTGCTCCTAAAAACTTTCCAATGAAGATACCATCAACTATTGTATAAAGTGAATAAACCCACATTGTGAGAATAGATGGTATCCCATATTTTAAAATAATTTTCGTGAGGCTGTCCCTGCCTAAATCTAATTTTGCTGTATTCATAAATATCATCTCCTTACAATGATATTATAAACTCTAGAACGATTCCAATGTCAATAAAAATTTTTCACGAATTTTTTTAGCTTTTTTGGGATCTCCTTTGGCAGATATTCCTATTGTATATTCTTCTGTATCAATGACAGCACCAAAACGACAGTTCATCTCTGTTTTTGAAGTGATATTATTAATTAAAATATTTTTCTTATTGCATATTTCATAAATCTTTTTATTAAGATGAGGGTTATCAGTAGCAGCTACAACCATAAAAATATTTTCTAACATATTTTCAGAAAAATCCCCTGTTATGATATTAATGTTTTTCATCTCTTTAAATTTATTTTCTTTAATCTCTTTTGTAATAATTGTAATATCAGCTCCATATTTCAAAAGAGTTTGTACTTTTCTGTAAGCAATTTTTCCTGCTCCTACAACCAAAATTTTTTTATTTTTTATATCAATAAAAAGAGGAAAAAATAGTTCTCTCTCTTCCATAAATACCTCCTTGATAATAATTTTATTAATCTATTTTACAACAAAAAAAGAAAAGGAGCTATAAAAATTAATTTGACTAAAAAAAAGTTAAGGCTTATAATACCTCATAAATTTAAGGCAAAAATATTTGAGGTGGCATTATGGCAAAGAAAAATACAGATAAGAATGGTAAAAAATTTTTTGCAGGTGAAGCAGCATTGGGTACAGCTGTTTTATGTTGTTCTTTAGGAGTGGATCTTATGATTAAAAGTGGATTTGGAGTTTCTTCCATTTCGTCAGTTCCTTATATTTTCAGCAGGACTTTTGAAACTCTGTCTTTTGGTACATGGAATTATATATTTCAAACCTGTCTTGTGTCTATACTGATGATTTTAAAGAAAAGATTTACACCCAGCTATATAGTTTCATTCTGTATTGGAATAATTTTTGGAAAAAGTCTTGATACATTTAATATAATTCTTGCTGATATTCCTGAAACATTATTTTTTAGAATAATATATTTTATTATAAGCTTTCTTTTTATAGCTGTAGGTATAACATTTGCAAATAACTGTGGATTTCCCATTACTCCCACAGATATATTTCCAAGAGATTTATCAGTAATATTAAATACTCCATATAAAATAATAAAAACAAGATTTGATTTAATGTGTTTAGGTTTGACAATAATTCTCTCTTTGATATCTTTTCATAAAGTGATAGGAATAGGAGTTGGAACAGTTATATGTGCATTTACCACAGGGAAAGCAGTTGCCTTAATAAATAATATTGTGTGTAAAAATTTTTATTTTAAATCTAAATTTTTTAATATAAAAGCTGCCAGATAATATCGGCAGCTTTTATAGTTAATTATTAAATTTTTTATTGTATATTTTTTTATCAAGAATATTTTCTTTTTCTGAAATTATAAGGGCTGCAGCAGAGTCTCCTGTAACATTTAAAGCAGTTGCCAACATATCAAGATGTCCTAGATAATACATTAAAAAAATATTATTTGTCAACACCAAAATAAAAAGAGAGAAAATTTTATGGATTATAATTATATATGACTATTGGATTTAATATAATTTAAAAATTTTTTTATGTAAGGTTTATACTGTTTATTTTTCATGTATGCAAGATAGATATATCTTTTATATTTAAAATTTTTAATTTTTATTTGGACAATATTAGGATTATCAAGCATAGATGTTTTTCCGACAACAGCTATTCCAAAATTTTGTGAAACCAGTCCGGCTATTCCCTGCTCATTTTCAGCTTCAAATTTTATATTAGGAACAATATTCATTTCAAAAAATACTTTTCCAAAAAATTGACCAAGTCCGCTGTCTTTAAAATATGATACAAGCTCATATTTTTCAATCTCTTTTAAATCAATCTCTTTTTTTTCTGCAAGAATATGATTTTTAGGAACTATTACTACAATTTTTTGCTCAATTACAGGTTCAAATACAATATTTTTTTCTTTATCATCCATAGAACAAAATCCAACATCATATTTTCCATTTTTTAATCCATTTATAATTTCTGATGTAAAACCTTGTTTTAGAGTGAATGAGATATCTGAATTTTTTGTTTTGTCTAAAAAGTCTTTTATTGTTTTAGGGATATACTCACCTGAAAGGGGAAATACATATGCTAAATTTATATTTGTTTTATTTATTTCTTTGAGCTTTTCTATTCCCTCTTCCAAAATTGTAAGAGATTTGTTTACATACTCTAAAAATATTTTACCCTCTTTAGTAAGTTTTATATTTCTTCCTTGTTTTTCAAAAAGAGTAGCAGAAAGTTCTGCTTCAAGATTTGCCATAGAAGCACTCAAACTAGGTTGTGCCACATTAAGTTTTTCTGCCGTCAATCTGAAATGTTCAAGCTCTGCTATAGTTTTAAAGTAATAAAGCTGGTTAAGGTTCATAAATCTGCCCCCTGTCAGTTAAATTAGAGAAATAATACCTGTATTTAGAAAAATTATATCATAAATTGATAGAAAAAAACTATTAATTTCAAAAAAAATAGTATTAGATTTATTTTTTTTATAATTTTATAATGTTTCTGTAATAAAGTTAAAAGAAATTTCTTAAAAACTGAGTTTATATAATTAAAATTAAAAATATGGAGAGGTAATCTATGCAAAATGTAGTAGAAATAAGAGATATTAGGTTAGGAGAAGGAATACCTAAAATCTGTGTGCCGCTTGTTGCAAAAACAAAAGATGAATTTTTAAATTCAGCTGAGGCATTGGAAAAAATAAAGCTTGATCTTGTGGAAGTAAGAATTGACCACTTTGAAGATGTTGAGAATATTCAGGAAGTAAAAAGTTTATTAAAAGATTTAAGAGATATTTTAAAAAATATTCCTATTCTTTTTACTTTTAGAAGTCTTAAAGAGGGGGGAGAAAAAGAGGTTTCAGTTGAATACTACAAAACTTTAAATATTGAAATTGCTAAAACAGGTTTCGTAGATCTTGTTGATACAGAACTTTTTACAGGTGATGAAGTTGTAAAAGAGATTGTTGATGAAGTGCATAAAGAAGGAGTAAAGATTGTTATGTCAAACCATGATTTTAACAAAACTCCGGAAAGAGAAGAGATAGTCAGAAGACTTTGCAGAATGCAGGAACTTAATGCTGATCTTCCTAAAATAGCAGTTATGCCAAAATCAGCAGGAGATGTTTTAAAACTTCTTTGTGCAACAAATGACATGGTTACAAAATATGCAGAAACACCTATTATTACAATGTCAATGGGAGGACTTGGAGTAATAAGCCGTATTGCCGGAGAAACTTTTGGTTCTGCTCTTACTTTTGGAGCTGCAGGAAAAGCATCTGCACCGGGGCAGGTTGATGTTGATAGTTTAGTATCTGTACTTGATATTTTACATAAAGCAAAATAATATTAAAAAAATTATTTTTTCAGGAGGAAATAAAATGGCAGAAAGAATTACAGGACATACAGAATTAATAGGATTAATAGCAACACCTATAAGACACTCAAGTTCACCTACAATGCACAATGAAGCATTTGCAAAATTAGGACTTGATTATGCATATTTAGCATTTGAAGTAGGAACAGAAGAACTTGAAGATACAGTAAAAGGTTTCAGAGCAATGAAGGTTCGTGGAAGCAATGTTTCAATGCCTAACAAAACAGTTGTTCACAAATATCTTGATAAATTATCTCCAGCTGCTGAACTTTGTGGAGCAGTAAATACAATTGTAAATGATGACGGAGTTCTAACAGGTCATATTACAGATGGAATTGGATGTATGAGTGCTTTAAAAGATGCCGGAGTAGATATAATTGGTAAAAAAATTACAATTGTGGGAGCAGGAGGAGCTGCAACAGCTATACAAGTACAAGCTGCTTTAGATGGTGTAGCAGAAATATCTATTTTTAACAAAAAAGATAAATTCTTTGAAAATGCTGAAAAAACAGTTGAAAAATTAAATTCTAAAACAAATTGCAAAGTTGCCCTTTATGATTTAGATAATTTAGATAAGTTAAAAGAAGAAATTGCTTCCAGTGTGCTTTTCATAAATGCAACTGGTGTTGGAATGAAACCTCTTGAAGGGATAACATATATTCCTGATACAAGTTTCTTCAGACCAGATCTTACAGTTCTTGATATTGTATATGCTCCAAGAGAAACAGCACTTTTAAAACTTGCAAAATCAGCAGGATGCAGAACATTAAACGGATTAGGAATGATGCTTTTCCAAGGAGCTGCAGCATTTAAAATGTGGACAGGAAAGGATATGCCTATTGATTATATGAAAGAAATATTAGATATAAAATATTAGTCAGGTGATAATTGAACATGATTAATAAAGAGAAAAAATTTAATGCTTTATATATAACAGTTTTTTGTATCTACATAAACTTTTTTATACATGGAATAGGTGCTTCAATACTTGCTCAAAATACTAAATCTTTTCAAGCACTTTGGAATACAAACCATGCTGCTGTTTTATATGTTATTTCTGCTCTGGGAATAGGGAGATTTATAGCTCTTCCTTTTTCAGGTGTAATGTCAGATAAGCTTGGAAGAAGAATAACAATCATAATAGGAATGATGTTTTATGCTCTTTTCTTTGGACTTATTTTTATTACTCCAAATTCAAAAATAGGATTTTTCGTGGCACTTTTTGCAGGAATAGCAAACTCTTTCTTAGATTCAGGATGTATTCCTGCAGCAATGGAAATTTTAGTAAACTCAACAGGATTTGCAAGTATTCTTACAAAATTGTTTATTTCAATAGGACAGTTTTTACTTCCTATGGTTGTAGGATTTTTAGCAGGTAATAATATCTATTTTGGATATTCATTTATTTTCTGTATTATTCTTTTGGTTATTAATGGAGTATTTTTATTAAAACTTCCTTTTCCTAAGCAAAATGAAGTAAAGAAAAGTGAAAATAAAGAAGAAATAAAACCTGCTGTTAAATCAAATTTCTATATTGAAGGTGTGGCTCTTATAATAATAGGATATACTTCAACAGCTACATTTCAAATTTTTCTTAATATTAATAAAGCTTTCGGAACCGATATGGTTGGTCTTTCTGAAATGGCAGCAGGAAGAATTCAATCAAACTATGCAATGGGATCTATACTTGCAGTGATTATCACAGCTTTTCTTGTAAAAAAATTTATTAAGCCTGTAAGATTTTTATTTATCTACCCGCTTATCTCTCTTATTACTTTAGTTGGAATGTTTTTCATAAGAACTGAAAGTATGACTCTTGCAGGAGGATTTATTATTGGTTTCAGTGCAGCAGGGGGAGTGCTGCAACTGGCAGTTTCTACAATGGCTGATTTATTTCCTGTATCAAAAGGAAAAATTACAAGTATGATAATGCTTTCATCAAGTGTAGCAACATTTACTGTTACTGCTTTAGCAGGATATATTACACATCTTTTTGGAATAGAATACACTCTTATTTTTGCAGGAGTCATAACAGCAATTGGAGTTCTTCTTTCTTTGGCAGTGAATTTTAGATATAATATTTTGGCTAAACAAGGTGCATAAATTATTACAGGTGTTCAAAACTTTAAATTTTTTATTGTAAGGGGTTTGTGATTATGAAAAAATATGAAAATTTATTCAGTCCTATAAGTATAAAAACTATGACTGTAAAAAATAGAGTGGCAATGCTTCCAATGGGAACTAACTTTGGAGGACAGAATGGTGAGTTTCTGGAAGAACATATAAAATATTATGAACAAAGAGCAAAAGGAGGAACAGGACTTATTATAGTAGAAAATGCTTGTGTTGATTTTCCTCTTGGTTCAAATGGAACTACTCAAATAAGATTAAATGAAGACAGATTTATTCCTGCTCTTTATAATCTTACAACAAGGCTTCACAGACAGGGAGCTTGTGCAGCAATACAAATAAATCATGCAGGAGCTTCTGCTGTTCCTTCAAGAATAGGAGCACAGCCTGTATCTTCTTCTGATATTCCTTCCAAAACAGGGGGAGCTCTACCAAAACCTTTAACTGTAAAAGAAATAGAAGATATTGCTGAAAAATATGCAGCAGCTGCAAAAAGAGCTCAAACAGCTGGATTTGATGCAGTTGAAATTCATGCAGGACATTCATATTTAATATGCCAATTTCTTTCTCCTCTATATAATAAAAGAGAAGATGAATTTGGAGGAAGTCCTGAAAACAGAGCAAGATTCTGCAGAATGATAATTGATAAAATAAGAAGAGAAGTAGGAGATATGTTTCCTCTTATTTTAAGAATAAGTGCTGATGAACTTATTGCAGGGGGAAATACTCTTGATGATACTCTTGAAATTCTTGATTATTTAAATGAAGGGATTGATATTTTTAATGTTTCTTGTGCATTAAATGATTCTCTTTATTATCAAATTGATGCTATGTATTTTAATGATGGTTGGAGAGCTTACATGGCAGAAGATGTTAAGAAAAAATTTGGTAAACCTGTAATAACAATGGGTAATATCAGAGATCCAAAGATAGCAGAAGAAATTCTTTCCTCTGGAAAAGCTGATATAATAGGAATGGGTCGTGGACTTATAGCTGAACCATATTGGGCAGAAAAAGTTCAGACAGGAAAAGAAAATCTTTTAAGAAAATGTATCTCTTGTAATATTGGGTGTGCAGGACATAGAATAGGTTTAAACAGACCAATAAGATGTACAGTAAATCCTGATTTAATTACAGAAAATGAATATAAAAATAAGAAAGTAACAAAACCTGTAAATGCTGTTGTTATAGGAGGAGGAACGGCTGGACTTGAGGCTGCCTGTACTTTAGCTGAGGTTGGATGTACTGCATTTTTACTTGAAGAAAAAGCTCAATTAGGAGGACTAGCAAGAGAGATATCTAAATTTCCTGCAAAACATAGAATTGCTTTCTTCCCTGAATATCTTGAAAAAAGAGCAGAGGGGCTAAAAAATTTAATCACATTTACAAATACAAAAGCTGATATAAAAAATGTAGAAAATTTAAAACCTGATTTTATAATAAACGCAACAGGATCTAAGCCACTTATGCCTCCTATAAAAGGACTAAAGGATTTTGCAGATAAAGAGGGATCGAAGATATATTCTATAATTGGAACTATAAATAATATTGAAAACTTTGAATTTGAAGGTAAAGAAGTTGTCATTGTAGGAGGAGGAGCAGTAGGACTTGATGTGGTAGAATTCTTTGCTGAAAATGGAGCTAAGGTTTCAATTGTTGAAAGACTTCCTATTTTAGGAAAAGATCTTGATGTTATCACTAGAATTGCTATGATGGATATTATTAAGAAAAAAAGTGTTAAAGTATACACTGATACGTCTTTGATGGAAGTTAAGGCTGACAGATTTGTAGTTGAAACATCTGAAAAAGAAATTCTTGAACTAAAGTTTGATTATGGATTTATATGTCTTGGAATGGTAAGCAATAGACCTATATTTGCAGAGCTTGAAGAATATTTTACAGAGAAAAATATTCCTGTAATAAATATCGGAGATAGTGTAAGAGCAAGAAAAATACTAGAGGGAGTGGAAGAGGGAAGATTTTTAACTTTGAATACTCTTGAAAAAATGGGATTATTTAATAAATAGGATCATAAATATGAAAAATTCTCGGTGTTGAAAACATCGAGAATTTTTGTATTAATAATTCATAATTGAAGCTGCAATAGGGTATCCTATAAAAATAGAAGCTATTGTACTTATACCCATAAGTATGAAACCATATTTTAATATAGTTTTTGCATCAGTCCACTCAGAACCTATTGCCATAGCAATGTGAGGCATAGCTGGTGGAGTAGCAAAAGCATAAGAAGCCATCATTCCAATAAGTGATACTATTGCAGGACATGAAACCAAACCTTCTGTTGCTTGTATAAGAGGAATTGCCACAGTTGTTACAACTGTTACAGTTACCATGTTAGATGAAAAGTTTGTCTGTACACACGCCCATAAGATAAATGCAGTTATAAGAAGAATAGGATTTATATCTTTTAAGATAGGGCTCAAAGTTTCTATAATATAGGCAGAAAGACCTACATTTGGATGAGTCATAGCACTTCCTATTGTAAGAGTTCCAGCTGCCATAATCAAACTTGACCATTGAACTCCTTTTTTCATTCCCTCTGCAAAATTTAAGAGAGGTTTTCCTTCAAAGGAAATTATAGAATATAAAAGTACCCCTAACATCGGCGGCATAGCAGTTCCCATTTTGCTTATTTTAGTAACAACAGGGAAAATATTTTTCAAAAGACTTGGGAAAATCCAAAGAGCAATCACAAGACAGAAAATTAAAACAGCTGTTTTTTCTTTCTTGTCCATTGGCTGAAGTTCATCTTCCATAGAACTCATATCAATATTTTTTATTTCTGACATATCAGGATTTAGTATAAATCTAAAAATTAAAATCATTGATATAAGAGTGATTATTCCCATTGGAACAGCAAAAGCCATATAATCTCCATAACTGATTGAAAGCCCCGTAGCTGTATGATAAAATCCCATAGCCATTATGCTGAATATGTGTGCAATTGGTGTCATTCCAGATGAAACAGAAACTGTAAAAGCAAGTCCTGTCATAAGTATTTTTCCAATTTTTTCTCCCTTTTTTAAATTTAAAAGTTCATTTATTTTTTCCAAAATAGGAAGAAATACAACAAACAATACAGTAGGAGAAACAAAACACCCAATAAAAGCAACAGCAGTGAAAAAAGATACAATAAACCACCACGGACCTTTTTTAGCAGCAGGGCTTGTAATAAAATATAAAGCACATCTCTTCAAAAAAGGTGTTTGGGCAAGTACATGAGTACATAAAAATGTACACATTAGAAATGGGAAAATCTCATTTCCAAAAGAGTTTTGAAAAACACTTTTAAATCCTATTTGTGATATCATTCCCACAGCTGTAATGCACAAAAGACTTGGCCAGTCAATAGCAACAGTAAGCCATAGAAGAAGGCTCCCGAGGAAAATTCCGATAACTTCTGCTCCAGCAGGTGTCATCCCCTCTGGAACAGGAATTATTTTTCCTATAAATATCAGTGCAAATGCCAAAAAAATATAAATATTCCTTTTTATATTTTGATTCATTTATCACCTCCTAAATAAAATTTTATATTTTTGCCGAATATATTATATCATTTTTCTGTTAAATTATTTAAAAATATTATTATTTCTTTAAAATTTATGATAAAATTAATTAATATCAAATATAAGCGAGGGAAATATATGATAAAAATGCCCGAAAAAAATTATAAAATAAAATATTATAAAATAGGAGAGATAAGCAGATTATATAAAATCAGCTCCGATATTTTAAGACACTATGATAAAATTGGATTGGTTTCTCCTGACTTTATAGGCGAAAATGGTTATAGATATTATTCTAAAAAACAGATATGGAAGCTTAATAATATAAGAAACCTTAGAAATATAGGGGTAGGACTTGAAGATATAAAAGAATTTCTAGATGAAAGAAATATAAGTTCTGCAAATGATATAATCGAATTTCAGCTTGAAAAAATAGAAGATAAGATAAAAAAATTGGAGGAGCTGAAAGAGGAGCTTACAAGTAAATTGGAAAATATAGAATTTTTTAAAACTTTTAAAGATTTTAATAAACCTATTTTAAAATTTATTCCTAAAAGAAAATTTCTTCGTTCAAAGGGAAATTTTAAACAGGATTGGGAGATAGATTTTGAACTAAAAATATTAAATGAAAAAACTGAATATGACAGTGATTTTATTTTAACAAATAATGAGATTGGGGCAACTCTTTCAAAAGAAAATTTTTTAAAAGGAGAGTACAGCACATTTTCTGAAACTTTTATCATTAATGATGTAAAAGGTGAGATGCTGGAAGAGGGATATTTTCTTACAATCGTTTTCAGAGGAAGCTATAAAGAGAGTTATAAATATTATGAGATATTGAAAAAATATATTTTAGAAAATAATCTTGAAGTTATAGGGGATATATATGAAATATATCATATAGAAATTCATATTACTGAAGATGAAAACGAATACATTACTGAAATTCAAATACCTATAAAAAAATAAAGGGGCTGTTGCATTTCTAAAATAGAAACTATTTTTTCTTAGAGAATTTTATTTTTTACAAATTTGCAACATCCCCTTTTATAATTTAATTTCTTAAGGCTAAAGGCATTAATATGTATTTATAATTTTCATTTCCATATTCAGAAATTTCAAACATTGAAGATGAGTTAGTTCCTCTTATAATAACGTTTTCTGTTATATTATTTAAGAATTCAAGAAGAAATTTTGTATTAAGTGAACCTTTAAAATCTTCCCCTTCTTTAAGCATATTAACTTTTTGGGTAATTTTTCCCTTTCCTGAATAAGTTTTTATAACAAGAGTTTTATTTTTAAATTCAAACACAGCTCCATATTTTGTTTCATAACTTGTTTTTGCCACAGTCATAACTTTTTTTAAAGCACTTTTAAATTCATTTGTATTAAATTCCATAGTCTTATCAAATCCGTTATAACTTAATATTCCTTTAAAATCTGGGAAAGGAAGATCTATTGTTCTAGTTGAGAAATATGTTCCTCTCCAAAGAAGCACAAGCATATTATCACTGAAACCTATTGTTATATCAGAGTCAACATCTTTTAAAAGCTTTGAAGCAGCATTAACACTTTCTAAAGGAATAGAAAATTCTTTTTCCATAACACATGGAATATCTTCTTTTAAATATGTAAGTCTGTATGAATCTGTTGAAACAAACTCTGTATATTTGTTTTTGAATAAAATTCTGATACAGTTAAGAGCAAGATTTTCTGGAAGAGGATGTGCAGAGAATCTGCATTTTTCCAAGCCATTTATAAGAGTATCTTTATTTGTTTTTGTAATCTCAATAGGAAGTACCTCTTTTACTTTTGGATATCCCTCTTCATTTAAAGTAATAAATTCTGCCTGATGTACTTTTAAACTATTTTCATAAGAAGAAACTTCAATAGTTTCTGTTTCTAAAAGTTTTACATATTCAAGAACAAGCTGAGGTTTTACAATAACTGTTCCCTCTTCAACAATATTTCCTTCAACTGTTTTTATAAGGCTTGATTCAAGATTTGTTCCTATAAAAACGATTTTTCCCTCTTTTACTTCTATTTTTAAACCTGCTAAAATAGGTTTTATTGGATTTTCTTTTAATATAAGTGCAAAATCAGAAAGAGTATTTGCAAAAAGCTCTCTTTTTATATTAAATTTCATATTTCCTCCCGTAGTTATATATATTAACTATAAAATTATACCTTATTATCCAATTTCATACAAGATAATAAATTAATTGTGCATTTTTATCTCTTCCCAGTATTTATTTTGAAGATCAAGAGTAGGTGTTGTATCTTTTAAAAGTTCTGCATTTTGTAAATCTTCAAGAGTAAATAAAGGCTCTTCTTCCATAAATTCCACAGCAGGAATATTTATTGAAGGAAGCATCAGATAATCTGCAACAAGAGCATAAATTTCAGGTCTGTGTATAAATTCAATAAATTTATGAGCATTTTCTTTATTTTTAGAAGTTTCAAGAATAACAAATGAATCTATTGAAGCTGAACCTCCTTTTTGTGGAACAACAAAATCAGTATTTTCTATTTGTTCATCTGTAAGTTCCATATATATATTTTCAGCATAACCTTGTACTACCCAAAAATCACCACTGGCAAAATTTTTTCCAAAAGATTCTGAGTCAAATTTTGCAATATTATCTTTCCAGCCAATAATCATATCAGCAGCTTTTTTCATTCCCTCTTCACTGTCTGTATCCTGAGGATATCCTGCCATTCCAAGTCCAGCTATAAGAACTTCTTTCATATCATCAAGAAGGGACATTCTTCCTTTTAATTCTTTCCTATTATATATGCTGTAATCTCTTGGATAATCTTTTACCTTTTCTTTATTAACTGCAATTATTGTAGCACTCATTGTATAAGGTACAGCATATTTATTTCCTTTATCAAAACTTTCAAGTTTTTCTAAGACTCTTTTATCAATGTTTTCATAAGTAGAAATTTTACTTTTATCAATAGGAGAAAGCATTTTTTCATTCATCATTATCTCTGCATAGTCAGGTGAAGGAACTACAATGTCATATCCTACAGCTCCTGCTTTTAATTTTGTAAACATCTCTTCATTTGTAGAGTAGATATCTTCCACAACTTTAATTCCAGTTTCTTTTTCAAACATCTCAAATATTTCGGGAGGGATATATTCAGCCCAAGAATAAAGATATACAGCATTTTTATAATCTGCTTTTGTTGATGTATTTTCTCCATCTGCTTCATTTTTTCCACAACCTATGAAAGCTAAAGTTAAAAATGATATTGCCAGAGATTTTTTTAAGATTTTTGTAATTCTATTTTTTTTCATTTTTTATATCAGTCCTCCAAAAATTAATCACTCAATAAAATGATATTCTATTTGAAAGGTTTAGTCAAGATAAATATTATATAGATAAAATGTATTATTTATAGTATAATTATATAAGCAATGTTTTGTCAAAAAAGAGAGGTAAAGATGATTTTTATAGACAGCAAAGAAAATAATACATTTAAAAAAATAAAAAAATTAAGAACAAAAAAATATAGAGATAGTGAAAAAAAGTTTTTGGCAGAGGGAGTAAAATTTTTAGATTTTGATACTGTTCCAGAGATAATATTTATAGATGAAAATTATTCTGAAAATTCAGAGATATTAAATAAAATTGAAAAATTTAAAGAAAGTCAGAAAATAGTTCTTTCAGAAACTCTTTTCAAGCAACTAAGTTCACAGGAAAATTCTCAAGGAGTAATTTTAGTTTATAGCTATCCTGAAAATAATATAGATGAAATAGGGGATAATGTCATTGTACTTGATAGAGTAGGAGATCCTGGAAATTTAGGAACAATAATAAGAACAGCTGATGCAGCAGGATTTAAAGATATTATTCTTACAAAGGGCAGTGTAGACTGCTATAATGAAAAAACAGTAAGAAGTACAATGGGTTCTATATTTAATGTAAGATTATATTATATAGAAGAAGAAACTCTTTTAAATATATTAAAAGAAAAAAAATATAAAGTAATTTCTACTGTTTTAAGTGATGACTGTATCCCATATACAGAGATGAAACTTTCTGATAAAAATGCCATTGTTTTTGGAAACGAGGGAAGCGGAATAGGAGAAAATATTATAAAAAATTCACATGAAAAAGTTATAATTCCTATTTATGGAACTGCCGAATCTTTAAATGTAGCTATGGCATGTGGTATTATAATATATAAAGTAAGAGAGCTTATTAAATAAAAAAAGGTATCATCAATTGATACCTTTTTTGCTATTTATTTACAAATAATTATTCTTCTGTAAATTCTTCTTTACCTACACCACATAAAGGGCAAACCCAATCAGCTGGTAAATCTTCAAAAGATGTTCCTGGAGCGATTCCGTTATCAGGATCTCCTACTGCAGGATCATATTCATAACCACAAGGTCCACATATCCATTTTTTCATATTAAAAAGCACCTCCGTCTAAATTAAAAAATATCTTCATTATGCTTATATGACGACAAAACACTATGAAAAGTTTATCCATAACTTTATTGTCTACCATATTTGTATTTTGATTATATCACACTTTTGAACTATTTGCAAATATTTATCCATTCACCATTTGTAATTTTTTCCAAAAGTTCCACAGAAATTTTTACAGCAGAATGAGGAGTTCCTCCTGCAGGATAAACTATTTGAAATTCTTTAAGAGTTTCATCAAGATAAATTTTTAAAGGTGTTTTTAACCCAAATGGGCATAATCCCCCTGGCTCATGACTTGTAGCTTCTGTTATATCTTTTATCATTACAGCTTTTTCATGAAATATACTTTTAAATTTTTGATTATCTATTCTAGCAGTTCCTTTTGTAAGAATAAGAATACATTCTCCATTTTTTAATTGAAATCCCATAGTTTTTGCAATTTCATCTTCTTCTATTCCAAAAGCTTTTGCAGCATTTGCTACTGTGTCAGTAATCTTATCTGTTTCAGTTACCTCCAGAGGAAGATTATTTTCTTTAAAATATTTTTTTACACTTTCTAAGCTCATGCTCATCATCTCCGTAAATTTATTTTCTTATATTAAAAATAATTATAACAAATATTCATTGAAAAATAAAGATAAATAAAATTTTTACAATAATTTTATATTTACCTATTGCTTTTCTAAAAATCTGGGGTATAATTAAAGTAACAATAACTATCGGGAGAATACATAAAATGGATATTGAAGAAATAAAAGAATTTAATGGACATGCTGTAACAGATGAACAGCTTGATGAAATTATAAAATCTGAATTTACAGATGATGTGGAAAATAATGGACAAACACCTATGTACCCTGCTCTTACATGGTATATTATAAAGTTAGTTGACGGTACAGAGGTTAATCTTTTTAATTAATTTAGATGATTTTTACAATAAATTTTAAAAGCAAAGTTTTTAAATACATAAAACATAATAATACAAAGCAATGAGGGAGGTAACACAAATGGCCAATCAATACAATGCAAATGGGAAAAAAGAAGGTTTATGGGTTAAGTATTACGAAAGCGGGGCTGTAAAAGAAGAGAAAAATTATGTAAATGGTGTTAGAGAAGGAGAGTATAAATGTTACTATCCTAACGGAAACATCGAAACAAAAAAACATTACAAAAATGGAAATCTTCATGGACTATATGAAACTTTCCTTTCAAATGGTGCAAGAGATACTGTATATCATTTAATTAATGGAGAAATTATAGGGAAATATGAATCTTTCTATCCTAACGGACAAACTAAAAAAATAGCAGAACATGTAAATAACTGGACAACAACAGTTAATATTAAATTCTATCCAGATGGAAAAGTCCAATGTGATATGAACTTTAAAGATGGAAAAAAATTTGGTCCTTATAAAGAATATTATCCTAACGGACAGCTTTATATTTGGGCAAATTATACAGATGGTGGAGTTCTTGACGGTATATACAAAGAGTATGACGAATCTGGAAATGTTGTAAAAGACTGCGTGTATAAAAATGGCAGAATAGAGTAAAAAACCTCAATCATTCTTTTGTAAAATAAAAGAAGAGAGATAATTTCTCTCTTCTTTTTTATATATCTTTTTAAATTTTATTATTTAGTTTGGAAAACAGTTAATTTTATAAAGTCAGAAACTATTTTTTTACCTTCTTCATGTTCTAATACTTCATTAACAATGTCTGCAAATGATACTTTTACCACTCTGTCTGTTCCACAGTCATCAGTAACAGTGATACCATTTTCATCAGTTGTAAAAGTTACAATGTGAGGACACTCTGTATATTTTTCATCACCTAATAGTAAATAGTTTAATTTTTGATTTAATTCTTTGTTCATACCTTTTCCTCCTTATGTCAATAACCTTTAATAAACTACTTTTTTCATATTTATAATTATATCATATTTTGTATAAT
>DXWL01000033.1 GCA_019416865.1 Fusobacterium sp. | reverse complement strand
TTTTTAATATCGAGAATTTTATTTTTACAATTTTATAAATGCAACAGCCCCTTTTATATTATAAATTTATAGAAATGAAACTATTTTTCAATAAGCTCAAAACGATATCTCTGAACTGCATCTGGATATTTTTCTCTGTCTACTTCAGAAGCAAACATACCATAAGGTCTGGCAAAAATTCCAAACTCTCCATAAAGAGCCTGATAAATTACAAGTTTTTCCTCTGTTTCTGTATGTGTGGCAATATGCAGAACTTTATAATTTTTTCCTTTAAAGTGCTTATATATTCCAGGGATAATTTCTCTCATTTTTGTACTCCTTTAAATATTTATAAAATTATGTTTTTCATCTCTTTCTCATTATAGCATAAATTTTTTAAATACATGTAAAAACAAATTTTATAATCTAATTGTAAAACTTTTATTGGCTGTAAATCAAAAATATCAAAATTAACTTTACCAATAACTCTTGTATTCTCAACAGCAGGTATAATAAAATAGTTTTTTATATTTTTAAAATACTTTTTAAAAGCCAATTCATATGCATATTGTTTTATAATACTTGATATTTCTGGAGGAGAACCTATCATTTTTCCATTATCATTAAAATAGAAATCATAATATTTAGCATCAAGTATATAAAATACCCCCTCTTCCTCTCTTAAAATATCAGGAATCAGAGTATCCTTTTCCTCTTTGTTATCTTCCTGAAGATTACTCCACACAGGTTTAATAATTTTTTTATAATGTTCTTTTTCATCTTTAAAAATATTTTTGCAGCATTTTTCCCAAACTGTCCAGAATTTATTAACTCCCCAAAGCTCCAAACCATTATTTGATTTTGAATAAATTTCATTAATAAAAATTTTCATTTTCTTTAATAAAATTATTTTTTGCTCATTAAATTCTAAATTAAGCCTATTATCTATTTGAGTAATAATATAATCTTTATCTCCAATATATTCATTTATAAAAAAGTCAAAATATGGAATTTCTATAAGGTTTAAAGTTTTTTGTACCTCAGAAGTTAAAAGATAATTTTTACAGCTGTAAAGAATATATTTATGGATTTTTTTTATAAAATTTCTATCATCATTTTCTGTTTCTTCAGTAAAAAAATTTAAATAAATAGGAGAATTATTTATAAAATGGCTGTTTTCATTTTGAAATTTTATAAGACATATCAATTTCTTCAAATACTATTTACTTATTAATATTTAAAATAAAAATTTATATTTACTTTTGATGATTAATTCTGTATAATATTATTGAAAGGTACCTAACCCTTATGGGATTTACCTGTAAGTATGTTGATTTAAGTTCAGAATTTTGGCTCTCAAGAAATTGGGAGCCTTTATTCTGCCCTTGAACAAGGCAGACAACATACTTATAGGAGGTGTCTTGATGGACTTCTTTCTTGATATCCTTAATCAAATTATTGCAGGTGTTATTTGTTATATAATTTGTGAATGGATAGACAACGATAAGTAACCTCAACACCTCGTCCCGTAAGGGATTTTTTTTATCTATTCATTTGCCAATATTCAAAATTAATTTTATTTAAATTCTTTAAAATAATGAAGATTCAAGAGTATATCCTGTTGCAAGAGAAATTATTAGAAAAGCTATATAAAAAAATAAGGATACATGACTATGTCTTAAGTCGTGTATCCTTGCTGATAAATATGAGAATAAATATTTTTGAAATCTCTACACTATCTTCGTTGTCCAATCCTCAACATTCCATACTTCTGTAACAACATCCATATAAAAATCAGGTTCGTGGCTTACAAGAACAACAGTTCCTTTAAATTCTCTTACAGCTTTTTTCAATTCATCTTTTGCTTCAACATCAAGGTGATTTGTCGGCTCGTCAAGAACAAGGAGATTAAGCTCTCTATTCATTAATTTACAAAGACGAACTTTAGCATTTTCTCCCCCAGATAAAACTTTCATCTGACTTGTGATATGATCCCTAGTCAGCCCACATCTTGCAAGAGCAGCTCTGGCTTCAGCATTTGTCATGCTTGGAAACTCATTCCATATTTCATCAAGAGCAGTTGTTGAAGTTGCAATTTCTTCCTGCTCAAAATACCCAATCTCTAAGAATTGTCCATGTTCTACTTCTCCTGAAACAGGTTTTATAATTCCCAAAAGAGTTTTTAAAAGAGTAGATTTTCCAAGTCCGTTTACTCCTTTAATTGCAATTTTTTGATTACGCTCTATTGTAAAATTAAGAGGTTTTGTAAGAGGTTCTCCATATCCAATCACAAGATTTGTAGCTGTAATAACTTCACGGCTTGGAGTACGAGCCTCTTTAAATTCGAAAATTGGTTTTGGTTTCTCTCTCGCCATCTCAATAATATCCATTCTGTCAAGTTTCCTTTGACGGTCTTTGGCAAGATTTGTTGTTGCAACACGAGCTTTATTACGAGCAATGAAATCTTTTAAGTGTTCAATCTCTTTTTGTTGTTTTTTATATGCTTGTTCAAGCTGTCTTTTTTTCAGTTCATAAGTTTCCAAAAATTGCTGATAACTTCCTGTATATCTTGTCAGAGTTGCATTTTCCATATGGTAGATAACATTTGTTACATCAGATAAAAATGGGATATCATGGCTTACAAGAATAAAAGCATTTTCATAGTTTTGTAAAAAGTTTTTAAGCCATGCAATATGATTTTCATCTAAGAAGTTTGTTGGCTCGTCAAGAATCAAAATCATAGGATTTTCCAAAAGAACTTTTGCAAGAAGAATTTTTGCTCTCTGTCCTCCAGAAAGTTCTGTAACATCTCTTTCAAGTCCTATGTCCATAAGTCCCAATCCTGCTGCATATTCCTCTATTTTTGAATCAAGAGAATAAAAATCTCCGCTTTCAAGAATAGTTTGAATCTCTCCAACCTCTTCCATAAGAGAATCCATCTCTTCAGGAGAACAGTCCCCCATTTTATCATAGATAGCAATCATCTCTTTTTCCAGCTCAAACATATGGTTAAAAGCTGAACGAAGAATATCTCTTATTGTTTTTCCTTTTTCAAGTGTACTATACTGATCAAGATATCCAGTTGTAATATGATTACACCACTCTATTTTTCCTTCATCGGGCATAAGTTTACCTGTGATGATATTAAGGAAAGTAGATTTCCCTTCTCCGTTTGTTCCCACAAGACCAATATGCTCTCCCTTTAGTAAACGGAAAGAAACATCTTCCAATATCTGTCTTGCTCCAAATCCATGGCTGACATTTGTAACATCTAAAATACTCATCTGTTCTCCTTTATATATTAAATATTTTTATTTATCTTACATATCAAACATTTAAAAAATTATTACAGTATTATTAGTATAGCAAAAAATACAAAAGAGAGCAATATGCTCTCTTTATAAAATGGATGTTTTTTGAAATTATCTGTTTTTTATAAAATCAACAGCTTTCTTAATTCTTGAAAGTCCATCTTGTACTTTTTTTATTGAACAAGCAACATTAAGTCTTAAAAAATATTCTCCCTCTTCTCCATAAGTATTTCCAGGCATAATTGCAACTTCTCCGATATCTATAAGATATTTTTGAAATTCACTGCTTGAAATTCCCAGTTTTGAAAAGTTTATCCATGCAAAATATGAACCATCAGGAATTTCACATGAAAGCTCAGGAATATTTATTTCCAAATAATCTTTTACAAATTTTATATTACTCTCTGTATATTTTACAAGTTCATCAACCCAATATCCACATTTGTTATATGCAGTCATTGTAGCAATTACTGCAAGAATTGACGGAGATGAAAGAGCATCTCTCTCTTTTAAAATCTTTAAGAAAGCATCTCTGTTTTTTTCACTTGGAATAAAAAGATATGAACCTGTAAATGCTGGAATATTAAATGTTTTTGAAGCAGAAGTGCATAAAACCATATTATCAAGATAATCTCTTCCCAGTGAAAGTACAGGAGTATGTTTTCCTCTGTAAACAATATCCATATGTATTTCATCAGATATTATAAAAATATTATTTTTCTTGCATATTTCTATGATTTTAATAAGTTCTTCCTCTGTCCAAACTTTTCCCACAGGGTTATGAGGACTGCAAAGAAGAAATATTTTTGCTTCTTTGCATTTTTTTTCAAAATCTTCAAAATCCATCTCGTATTTTCCATTTATACATTTAAGAGGAGACGATATTAATTTTCTTTCATTTCCTAAAATCATTTTGAAAAATCCATCATATCCAGGAGTGTTTATTAAAACTCCGTCCCCTTTTTCAGATTTCATCTCTATAAATTTTGAAACAGCATAGATTACACTAGGGCTGTAAACTATCCAATCTTTATTAATCTGATAGTTAAATCTTGTATTATACCAATTTTCTATAGAATTTTTAAAATCATCATGATTCCATCTGCTGTATCCAAAAATTTTATGATTTATTCTTTGTATAAGAGCTTCTGCTATTTCCACAGGAGATTCCAAATCCATATCAGAGATGGTGAAGGGCAAAAGCCCCTCTTTACCAAATCTGTCTTTCACATAATCCCATTGAGTGCAGTAAGTACCTCTTCTGTCTTTTATTTCATCGAAATTCATAAATTTCACCTTATTTATTTTATTTGCTCATTAATTTTTCAAGTTTATTTTTAACAACATTTACTTGAGGTCCAATTATTACTTGAAGATTTGTTTTATCAAGTTTAACTACAGCCACAGCTCCTGTATCTTTTATCTCTTTTTCATCTACAACAGACATATCTTTAACAACAAGTCTTAATCTTGTTAAACAGTTATCAAGAGAAACAATATTTTCTTTTCCTCCAAGAGCTTTTAACATTCTTTCTTCATCATATCCTCCAAGTTTTGCATCTTGTCCCTCTGCAATAACCTCTCTTCCTGGAGTTTTTAAATTGTATTTTACAATTGCCCATTTGAATACAAAGTAGTAGATGATAAACCAAACAATTCCCACAGCAAGAACTAGATACCATTTAGTTTTTGTTCCTTGAAGTACTCCGAATACTAAGAAGTCGATAATATTTCCGTCAGTATTTCCTATTGCAACTTTTAGTATTCCCATTACCATAAATCCAACTCCAACCATGATACAGTGGAATACATATAGTGCAGGAGCAAGGAAAAGGAATATGAATTCAAGAGGCTCTGTAATTCCTCCAACAGCACAAGCAACTATTCCTGAAATTAAAAGTCCTTTTATTTTTTTCTTATTTTCAGGTCTTGCAGTGTTATACATAGCAAGAGCAGCAGCTGGAAGTCCAAACATATATACAGGCATTTTACCTTGTGATAAAAACTTAGTAACATTTGGATCAAAAATTCCATTTGCAAACTGTTTATAGAATATTGTTAAAGCTCCAGAAACAGTTTCTCCGTTTACAACTGCATCTCCTCCAGCAGAAGTAAATCTAATCATAGCAACAAGAATGTGATGTAATCCGAAAGGTCTTAAAAGTCCTTCTCCAGCTCCAAAAAGGAATGGTCCGAAAGGCCCTGATTTGCTTATAAGATTTCCTATTCCTATGATAATGTTATTAAAGAAAGGCCAAATAAATGGAATAGCTAAGCTTACTATACCAACAATAACAGATGTTGCAAGAGGAACAAATCTTGAACCTGTCCAGAATCCTAAGAAATCTGGAAGAGCTATTGTACGATATTTTTCATGGATTTTGTAAACGATAACTCCGATTATAAGTCCTCCGATAACTCCTGTATCAATACTTTGGATACCCATAACCATAGCTTGTCCTGCAGCTTTCATATTTTCAGGAGAAGCAAGAGTACCTGTTGTCTTTAATAAAAAGTTTACAGCAAGATGAGATATTGTAAATCCAACATATCCAGAAAATGCAGCAACACCTTTATCTTCTTTAGCAAGTCCTAAAGGAATAGCTATTGCAAACATTACAGGAAGATTTGAAAATGCAAATGATCCTATTGTTGCCATAAAATTAAAAAATGCGTTTAAGATTGGGTTTTTTAAGAATGGAAGAATCTCAGCAGTAACAGAACTTGCAAAAGAACTTCCTACCCCAAGCATAATACCACAAGCTGCCAGTAAAGATACAGGCAGAACAAATGTTTTTCCTAACCCTTGGAAAAACTCCCAGAAACTAACTTTTTTTGCCATATGCAATCCCTCCAATTATTTATATTGTTTTTGACTGCATATATTATATAACAGATAAAATGTAATGTTAATATACATAAAATTTCAGAAATATATTTTATTTTTTGAAAAAAAAGTTGTAGGTAAAAATTTTTATCTTGCTTTTAAAAATAATATAATCTCTTCAAAGGAAGAGTTTTCAGCAAGATTTATCAAATCTGAAATTATTTTAAGATGTTCGATTTTATTTTCTGCTGATAATATAAAAAGAATATTTCCATCTTCACTTTCAGGAACTTGTATCCCTTTTTCAGATATTACCACAGCAAGTCCTGATTTCAGAAAATTTTCAGGATTTGTATTATAACAGAAAAGGATTTTTTTATCTATAAACATATATTTTCCAAATTTTTGTATCAGATCTCTAAGATTATAAAGCATATCTTTTCTTACAAATCCTCTGTCAACAAGGGTATTTATTCCTCTGTCTGCAGCTTCTGAAATACTGATAGCCTCTGGATAGATAAAAATTCTATCCTTATTTAAAAGATTTGAAATATTATAGTTATCAACAGAGTTTAAATCATCGTCAATAAGTATTCCAAATTCTTCCTTTATATTATTAATGATTTTTTCTGAACAACAGTTATCGGAATTTTCTTCAACAATATCCATAAGTTTTTTTAAGGATACTTTTTTAATTTTAGAATTTTTAATAAACTCCTCTATAGCTTCTGCAATATAGAGTATCTCTTCATCACGAAGAGGCTCAAGAAGATATTTGTTATTTTCCAAAACTCCCTCTTTTACAGCAGACATAATATTTTTATTAACCTTACTTGTTCTTATAAAAATTTCAAAATCTTTATGAAGATAGAAATTATTTTTGATTCTATATATAGCAGGAACTAAATATTTCAAAAGGTTTTCAGCCAAATCTTTATTTGTGATAAACTTCATATTCAAAGTTTTTTCAAGGGCTCTCAAAAGTCTTGAAATAAATCTTTCTGCAATAAAAAGATTTTCATAGAAAAAATTTACATACTCTCCACTTAAAAAATATTCTGTAAGATGAAGAAACTCATACTCATAATTTTCATTTATAATTTTTTTCAAAATATTTTTAATTATTTTATGCTCATTAAGTCCTCTTAAAAACTCACTGTTACTTTTTCTATCGATAATATAACCGTTTTCAATTCTCTCTGATGTAGCTGTAAGATAAAGAGCCATAATATTTTTAAACTCTTGTGGAAAAGAACTTCCCAAATTTTTTTCAATTTCATCTATAGCATCAAGAAGCTCTTTTTTAAAGTATTTATTTAAATATTTTTTAATTATTTCACTTTCAGAATTTTCATTAAAATATTTTTTTGAAATAAAATCTATCTGATTATTCTTAATTTCAGCATAGTTTAACATTTTTAAAAGTTTTAAATGCCTTAATTTTTTCTCGTTTCCTGAAATTTCAATTTTATTTTCATATCTTTCAAAATGAAGATCAAACTGTGCAAGATAATCTTCCATATTTTTTATATCTTTTTTTATTGTAGTACGGCTGACATGTAAAAAATTTTCAATATCTTTTATTGTAATATTTTTTTTAAAAAGATATTCTGTAAGAATATAGCTTTCCCTCTCTTCTGAAGAAAAGGCATAAGTATTCATATTAAGATTTTTAATAAATCTGTCCAGAATATTTTTTTCTGTGCTGAATTCCAAATTTCCTAATTTAATCTCAACTTCGTCTATATTTTCTTTTTTAAGATAAAAATTTATATTATCCACACTATATCTTACATTTCTTTCACTAACCTTATATTTGTCAGCAAAATATTTTATAGAACATGGATTATTATTTATCTCTTCAAGTAACAGAATATCTTTTTTATTCAGTGCCATAATTTTCTCCTATCCAATACTTCCATACACAAGACCTAAAATAAGAATTATTACAACCCCTGGAGTGAAAATATATTTTCCTATTTTTATGATAAAGTTTCCCATATTATAGGAAGAACCTGTATTTATCTCTTCAGCAATTTTTTTATTGTCCATTCCAAAGAAATAGAAGCCTAAAATAAGGACAGCCCCCAATGGAATCATAAACACAGACATAAAATCTGCAAATTTACCAAAGAGATTCATATTTGTATCAAGAGGAAGTCCTGCTGCAAAAAGAATTCCTCCTACAATAAAGCTTGATTTTTTTCTTGTTATATTAAATTTATCCATTACAGCTTCCACAGGAACTTCTAACTGATTTACTGCAGATGAAACAGCTGCAAAAATTATACTTAAGAAAAATATAATTCCTAAAAATTTTCCCCCTGGAATTTGTGCAAATACTGCAGGTATCGTTATAAAAAGAAGGCTTGGTCCTGCTGATGGGCTGAATCCAAAAGCAAAGGCTGCTGGAATAATAATAAACCCTGCAAGAAGAGCTGCACAAGTATCTAATATACAAGTGTGGAAAACACTTCCTGGAATATCAATGTCTTTATCAAGATAACTTCCATACACAAGAAGAGCAGAACCACTCAATCCCACTGTGAAAAATGCCTGTCCCAAAGCCATTATCCATGTAACAGGATTTTTCAAAAGCTCCCATCTAGGAGTAATAAGATATTTAACTCCCTCCATAGCTCCTGGAAGAGAAAGAGATTTTACCACAAGTCCAATGAATATTAAAAACATAAGCGGCATAATTATTTTATTAAGTTTTTCAATTCCTTTTACAACTCCCATAGATATTACCAGTATACTGAAAAGAGCAGCTGCAAAATGCCAAGGGATAGAACTGCTGTGCCCTGCAAATGCTCCAAAATATTCTCCATAATTAAGAGCAGACATATCAGTTGTCAAATACAGGAAGAAATATTTTATTATCCATCCAAAAACAATTACATAGAAAACAAATATTCCTGATACAGATACTACAGGGATAAAAGGAATATAATTTCCAAAAGGAATTTTTTTCTCCTGCATAAGTTCTGCTACACCCATTACACCTTTTTTCATCATTCTCCCAAAAGAGATTTCAGAAACAAGTCCCACAAATGAAAATAGTATAATAAAAATAAAATAAGGGATCAAAAATGCAGCCCCTCCGAATGTTCCAAGTTTCCAAGAGAAAAGCCATATATTTCCCAATCCTATAGCTGCCCCTACACATGATAAAATGAAACCTATTCTGTTGCTGAACTTTTCTCTTTTTTCTTTCAAAATAAAACACCTCCAAACAAATAAAAAAATCCACAGATGTATCTGTGGATCACAAACTATTTTTATAAACTTCTACTCCCTTAGATACACATTCATCTGATATTTATTTCTTAAACACAAAATGAGTCTGTATCTTTAAAAAGACTACAAACCCTGTCTAAGAACACCACCAATGTGTTAAAGATGTATTATTTATATTTTTATTAAATTGTCTGAATTTTTTCATAAATAACACACCTCCGTTTCTCGTCATAAAAATTTATATTTTTTATTTTATCATTGAGAGAAAAAAAATACAAGTACTTTTTTGAAAAAATATGTAAGATATTCTTTAAAAAAGTAAAAACTCGTGATATAATTATTCTAATAAACTACAGGGGGGATATAATACAATGCTTTTCAGTTTTGCTGTCTTTATTTTTATTGCACTTTTATTGTCGAAATGTTTTGAAAAACTGCATATGCCGCCGCTTCTTGGTATGCTGTTTTCAGGAATACTTTTAGGGCAATACTCAAAAGATTATTTTGTAAATGAAAAGGGGTTTACTTTTTTAGAAACTTTTTTTATTTCAGATAAAATTTTAGATGTATCTTCAGAACTTAGAACACTTGGACTTATAATTATTCTTATAAGAGCAGGGCTTGGAATAGATAAAGAGGTGCTGAAAAAAATAGGAAAAACAGCTGTGAAAATGGCATCTCTGCCATGTCTTATTGAAGGATTTACAATAATGTTTGCAGCTCATTTTATTTTAGGATATTCCTATGCTGTGGGAGGCTGTCTTGGATTTATAATTGCTGCTGTATCTCCTGCAATAGTTGTTCCTGAAATGCTGAATCTTAAAGAGAGAGGTTTAGGAAAAGAAAAAGAGATTCCTACAATTATTCTTGCAGGAGCTTCTATAGATGATGTTTTTGCAATAACTCTTTTCACTGCATTCCTTGGTATGTCATTAGGACATGGAGTAAATATTTTCAATGAAGTTGTAAAAATTCCTTTGAGTATTGTAACAGGAGCTGGACTTGGACTTTTTGTTGGGTATATTTTGGTACTGATATTCAGACATTTCCATATGAGAGATACAAGAAAAGCAATTGTATTTTTAATGTCTGCGATAATGTTCCATCATATTGAAACATTAAAAATTTTTCCTATAGCAAGTCTTTTGGGAATAATGGCAATGGGATTTATGATTCTTACAAAAGATGCTTATCTTGCAAAAAGATTGGCAATGAAATTTAATAAAATTTGGGTTTTTGGAGAAATTCTTCTTTTCGTTCTTATTGGTGCTGCTGTAAATGTGAGAGTTATTTTTGAATCAGGACATACAGGAGTATTAATTATCTTGATAGGTCTTATGGGAAGATTTATCGGTGTATCTCTTGCTCTTTATAAATCAAATCTTAACACAAAAGAAAAGTTTTTCTGTGGAATATCATATATTCCTAAAGCAACTGTTCAGGCTGCGACAGCAGGAATACCACTGGCAATGGGAGTTCCTCATGGAGAAACAATCCTTGCAATAGGGGTTCTTGCAATTATAATTACAGTTCCTGTAGGTGTAACAGGAATAAGGCTTGGAAGAGAAACTCTTTTATAGAAAAAAATAAGGCTGTTGCATTTATAAATCTGCAACAGTCTTTTAATTTTTTTTATTTTCTAATATATCTATTGTCTTTGCCATCTCTTTTTCATAAGCAGCGAAAGTTGTCCCTATATCCATTAAAATATTATTATTTTCTTTATTTATTGAAAAAATAGAACAGTTATGACGAGCAAGTTGAAATTGGATATACCCAAGAAGAGCTTTATCTTCTGCAAAAGCATCAAAATTTTCTCCTATAAGATAGCTTACTGGAGTGTCTGATTTTTCATATATTTTTATTTGATCAACAGCAAGAATAAGTCCTGTTCTCTTTTCAAAATTTTCGTTTTCTTCTGTTTTTTCATCATAAAAAATATTTAAAAGTTCCATATTATTAATTCTGCAAAAATTTATAAGAATATTTTCCTGTGCTTTTAACTTTTTCTCCTGTTCCTTTTTTTCTGCAGAAACTCTGATATAACCAATAACATATTTCATGCCCCATCACTTCCTCTCCTAACGGTTTAATACATTATACATTATTTTTTGATATTTGCAAAGGTTTTGAAAATTCTCAATGAAATAATACACACTTTTTAAAAAAAATAAGTTGACATTACACACTAATTGGAGTATAAATATATTAGAAAATAATAAAAAACAGAAAACAGGAGGGTGTAATGGAAGGAAAGAAAAAAGAGTTGAAGAGCAAAAAGTTTAGAAAAAATGTAATGCTTGAAGTTGATAAGGATAAAGATGTAAAAACTTTAGCTAAGCAGAGAGGGGAAAAAGAATCTACTATAATAAACGAGGCTCTTGGAGAATATTTCTCTAAAAGAATGAGCACTAAGTTTATAGCCTTCCTTAATCAAAAAGGAGGAGTAGGAAAATCTACTTCTGCACAAAGTGTATCTGTAGGACTTGCTAAGATGAAGAAAAGAGTTCTTGCCATTGATGTAGACCCTCAAGGAAACTTTACTAAAGGACTTGATGCATATGAACCTGGAATGCCAAGTGTGTATGAAATGTTAAAAGGTGAATATGCTCCTCAAGATGTTATTATAAGAAGAGAGGGAATAGATATTATTCCTGCTGACCTTAGATTATCACAGTTTGAATATCTTGAGCTTCCAGGAAAAGAATTTCTTTTAAAAAACAGATTTTCTGATTTTGATTTCACAAAATATGATTATGTAGTATTTGACTGTGCTCCAAGCTTTGGAAAATTAAATTTGGGAGTTTTGGCAATGGTACATTCTATATATGTTCCTATTCAAACAGAATATTATGCAATGGAAGGTGTAACTCAACTTATGCAGACAATAGAGATGGGCAGAAACCTTTTAATGAATAAAGATTTAACTCTAAAAGGTGTTTTTGCAACAATGTATGACAGCAGAAGAAATCTTGATAAAGCTGCTCTTGATAAGGTAGAGGAGTTCTTTGGGGACAAGCTTATGGATACTAAAATCAGAAGAAATATAAAACTTTCTGAGGCACAAGCAAGTCATAAATCAATATTTGCCTACGATTCTACTTGTAACGGTGCAAAAGATTATATGAATCTGACAAAAGAGATTGTGGCAAGAGAGGAGCAGAGTGATAATGAGCAGTAAGAAAAATGATTTTTTTAAAGATATTTCAATTGATCAATATAAAAATCTTGGAGCAAAGGTTACTGAAAATGTCGAAATGATGTCTGGAAATGGATTTGGAAGTTTAGGTGAGGTAAGACTTGAAAATATTCCAGGCTCTGTTCTTGTAAATTTTACAAAAAATATACTTGATAATATAGATCTTACTGATAAAAAATATATTCTAAGAGAGAAAAATTTTGAAGAACTTGCAGAGGACGAGGGAATTGAAGGACTTTCTACAAGTATATATGAAGTAGGACTTATCAATCCTGTGTATATTCAAAAAAAAGAAAATGGAAAATATAGAATTATTTCAGGATACAGAAGAACAGCTGCAATAAAATTAGGATATATAAACTATGGTGATGATTATTCATTTGACGGAAAAGTTGTAATCATACCTGAAAATTATTCAGCAGATGATTTGGAAGTATTCCAAATTAATGAAAATACTCACAGAGAAGATCTTTCAATCTTAGAACTTGCATACAGATTCCATGTTGCCAGTGAAAAAAGAAAAGTTACTATAGATGAGCTTGGTGATGAGTATAACATGAGTTCAAGACAAGTAAAAAGAATAAAAGGAAGCCTTAATTACCCTACACCAATAAAAAGACATATAAATGAACTTAAACTGGCAAAAGCTGAAGAGATAAATAAACTTATAAAAGTTTTGAATATTCCTGAAGAAAAAATGGAAGAATATATTGAGAAAATAAAAGATTTATCTCGTGATGAGTTGAGAGCAGAGTTAAAAAGAGTTAAAGCAGATAAAGAAAAGCCTCTTATGGATACAAAATACAGTAAAAAATTATCAACTATAAAAATTAACGAAGTTCTTACAGAGGAACAGTTTGAAATAATAAAACAGCTAGTGGCAGAAAAACTTTCTGAATTTAAAAAATAAAGAAACAAAGGCAGTCTGATTTTTAGACTGCCTGTTTTATAGTTATTTTAAGTTTTTCAATTCTTTTTTCTTTTATACTTATTATTTTGAAAATAATTTTTTCTGTTTCAATTTCTTTTCCAATATATGAATTGTCAGGAATTACACCTAAAATATCAATAATATATCCTGATATTGTATTATAATTTTTCGTTTCATCAATTTTTATATTTATTCCAAATCTCTCTTCAAATTCATCAACAGAAAAAAGAGCATCCACTATATAATTAAAATCATCTATTTTCTCTATCTGCTGAAGATTATTATCATGCTCATCTTCAATATTTCCCATTACCTCTTCTACAAGGTCCTGCATTGTAACAATTCCTGAAAATCCTCCATACTCATCAATAAGTACAGCCATAGATTTTCTTTCCCTCTGCATCTCTTTAAAAAGTTCATCTATATTTTTTGTTTCAGGAACAAGATATGGTTTTCTTATAATAGAAACAATATCCACATTTTCAAAACCTTTTTTTCTTGCTTCAAGAATAAAATCCTTAAGATGAAGCACACCAATTATATTATCAATATCTTTTTTATAGACAGGAATTCTTCCATGTTTTGTATTTAAAAGCTCATCAAGATAATCTTCAAGAGGTGAATCTGCATCTATTGTATATACATCAGTTCTTGGAATCATAATCTCCTGAGCTGTAATATCATCAAATTCAAAAATAGAATTAATCATCTCTTTTTCAGTTTCATTAAAAACACCTTTTGCTTGTCCAACTTCTATCATTGAACGAATCTCTTCTTTGGAAACATTTTCTTCTAACTTTTCAGCTTTCATTCCAAAAATCTGTAAAACAACAGCAGTTGAAGCAGATAAAAGTTTTATAAAAGGCGATGATATTTTTGAAATAATAAGAATAGGTTTTACACAAAACAGACTGATAGCTTCAGCTTTTTGCAGAGCCACTCTTTTTGGCACAAGTTCTCCAAAAACAAGAGTAAAAAATGATAAGAAAATTGTAACCAACACTAATGAAATATTTTCACTATATGGGTATGGTATTCCAAATTTCAATAAAATTAAACCTAGTGGTTTAGAAAAATTTGCAGCAGCAGAAGCACTTGCTAAAAATCCTGAAAGTGTTATAGCCACTTGAATTGTAGATAAAAATTTTGTAGGCTCTTCCAAAAGATTAAGAATAAGTTTTGCATTTTTATTCTCTTCATTATCAGCCATAATTTTAATCTTATTTTTGTTTACAGAAACCACAGCCATCTCAGCACTGGCAAAAAAAGCATTTACTCCTGTTAAAAATACAAGAAGCAGTAATTGATAAATAATATTCGTGTCTGGAATATCGTCCATAAAGATAAAAACCTCCTAATAAAATTAAATTGAAAAAATTTTATCACACTTGTCTTAAAAAATCAAATTTTATTACACAGAATTTACATTGGAAAATATTGATATAATGGTGTAAAATAGTATATATATAATATATTTGAAATATTTTTAATAATCTAGTATTATATAAAAACATATGTTATTAAAGAAATATTTTATTTGAAAAAGAGGGTTTAGAATTATGAAAGAAATAGAAATTAAAAAACTAATTAAAAAAAGAAGAGAGAAAAGTTTTTTTAGCTTTTTAATAGCAGCTGTTTTTATTTTTTTTGCAATAAAAAGTTATTCAGAAGAGATACTTACAGAGGTAAAATATAACAAGATACAAGTAAACAGTATTGAAGATGTATACAAAGAAAGAGAGGGACTTTTTGTATTCAGCCATTTAAATATAGATTTAAGTAAGATGTCTGCTGTAAAAAGAAAAGAAGTTTTTGTAAAGCTTTTTCTTCCTTCTATAGAAGTTGTAAAAGCTGAAACTCTTAACAATAGAGAGATTGTTAAAAAATTAAAAGTAAAAGAAAATCTTTCTGAAAAGGAAAAAGAATATGCTGAAAAACTTTTTAAAAAATATAAGGTCGAATATGGGCAGTGGGATATTTTACAATCAAAAATGATAATCTACCCAACTTCTCTTATTTTAACACAAGGTGCCATTGAAAGTGCTTGGGGAACATCAAGATTTTTCAGAGAGGGAAATAATGCTTTTGGTATCTGGTCTACAAATCCAAAAGAACCAAGAATAGCTGCTAAAGGCTCAAGAGGAGATTTCAGACCTCACTTGAAAAAATATGACACTTTAAAAGATACAGTGGAAGATATTACAATGATTATTTCAAGGGCAGATGCTTATAAAAAAGTAAGAAAAATGATATGGGAAAATAAATCTGCCTACGAAATTGCAGGAGGACTTGTAAATTATTCTGAAGAAAGACAAGAATATGTAAAAAAAGTAAGAAATACAATGAGATACAATAAATTTGAAGAATATGATAAAATTATTCCATACAATTAAAAATAATATAACTTAGAGGAGGAATAAATGGTAAAAGTAGGAATAGCAGGAATTGGAGCAATAGCAGAAGAATATATTAAACTGATTGTTTCAGAAAAAATAAAAAACTGTGAAATTACAGCTTTCTCAAGCAGAAACAGAGAACATATGGATAATATCTGTGAAAAATATAATTTAAAAAATGTAAATATTTTTACAGAATATGAAAAAATGCTTGAAAGCAGACTTATTGATATGGTAATAATTTGTACTCCACACTTTTTACATCCTGAAATGGCTGTAAAAGCTGTGAAAACAGGGGTTCATCCTCTTATTGAAAAACCTGTAGGAGTATTTTCTGATGAAGTAGAAAATCTTTTAGGTGTATTAAAAGAAAATCCTCAAATAAAAAGTGGTGTTTTATATTGCAGGAGAGCCAGTAAAGCTTTTAATAAGATTCATGAAATTATTTCAGAAGGAAAAATTGGAGATATAAAAAGAGTAAACTGGATCATAACAAATCTTTATCGTACTCAAGCCTACCATGATTCTAAAGCTTGGAGAGGAAGTTATAAAGGAGAAGGCGGAGGACTTCTTATGACACAAGCTTCTCACCAATTAGATTTGTTATTATGGTTATGTCCTATGCCAAAAACAGTTTATGGTTTCTGTTATTGTGGAATGGAAAGAGATATTCAAGTTGAAAATGATGTTACTATACATATGGAATTTGAAAATGGAGGAACAGGACAGTTTATTGCTTCATCAAGAGAATTTCCTGGAACAAATAGACTTGAAATAATTGGAAACAAAGGGCAAATAATTTTAAATAACGATTCTGAGCTTATTTTTAGAGAGCTTGAGCAGGATGAAAAAATTTATTCTCAAAATGCAACTGAATTTTTTGGAAAAATAAATTATAAAGAAGAGATAACTTATTTTGATGATGCAGATAACTCTATACAACAAGCAGCCATTGTAAATAATTTTATAGAAAGCATTGAAAACAGAGCAAAAATTTTATGTTCTGTTGAGGAAGCTATAAAATTACTTTATATTATTAATGCAGCTTATCTTTCTTCTTGGCAAAAAAAAGGAATCGAACTTCCTCTTGATACTAATTTATTCAGAAAAAAACTAGAAGAACATTTTTAAAAAATAGGGGCTGTTTTGTAACAGCCCTTTTACATTAGAATAATAGTCCTAAATAATAAGTATATGAATTTTCAATATGTTTTCTAAAAGCATTTACAGCCTCATCTTTTTTCCCTTGAAGAATCATATCTATAACTGCAAGATGCTCTTCATTTGAATCAGATATTCTTTGAGTTATCTTCTTATCAAAAGACAGTTTTCTTACTCTTACCACATGTTCAAATGTTGTAATCATCATTGTTTTAACAAAAAAGTTGTCCACAGAATTTAAAATATATAGATGAAAATCATTATCAAGCTTGTCTTTTTCCTCTTGAGGAAGATTTTCATAGTTTGCAAATCTCTCTCTGAAAATATTTAACTTTATTGGAGATAGATTATTAAAAGCCATTCCCAAAATAATTGGCTCAAAATTTTTTCTGGCTTCAAATATATTATTAAGCATATGTTCATCTACAGCTGTTACAAAAGTTCCCTTACGAGGCATAGTAGTAACCCACATCTCTGCTTCAAGACGAGTAAGAGCTTCTCTTATTGGAGTTCTGCTCACCAAAAGCAGTTCACTTAATTTTTTTTCTTCCAAATAATCTCCAGGCATAAATTCAAGATTTATTATTTTATTCTTAATAAGGTCATAGGCCTTTTCTTTTAAATTGATGTAGTTTCCCATAGAAAAATCCTCCTATAATAGAAATATTCAATATTAGTATACAATGGATATAATAAAACAGCAAGTAAAAAATAGAACAGCAATACTGGAATAATCTTTCTGACTATGATAAAATTATATTAGTTAAAAATGGGAGGGAAACACTGATGGACAGATTAAAAAAACAACTTGATTTTATAATTGAAATTGATAAACTTAAAGGTATTCTTCGTCAAAGTCTTGTTCTTGATGGTGCAAGAAGAGAAAATGACACTGAACACAGTTGGCATATGTCAATGTGTGCCTTAATTTTAAAAGAATATTATAAAGAAGAAGTGGATATGTTAAAAGTTATAAAAATGATACTTATCCACGACATTGTAGAGATACTTGCAGGAGATACTCCAGCTTATGGAACATTCTCTCCTGAAGAGAAGAGAGAAAATGAGATGAAGGCTGCTGAAAAAACTTTTGGTATCCTTCCTGAAGATCAAAAAAATGAATTTATGAAACTATGGCTTGAATTTGAATATATGGAAACTAAAGATTCAAAATTTGCTAATGCCTGTGATAGATTTCAAGGATTTATTCAAAATGTAACTTCTGATGCACACACTTGGAGAAAATTCCATGTAACAAAATCAAAACTTATGAATCGTATGCGTCCTATTTTCAATTTTATTCCTGAAGTATATTATGGATACATTCAAGGATATATGAAAGAATATTTGAATAATGGGGTTGTAACAGATGATAGATGTGTAAAACTTATTGCCTGTGATTTAGATGGAACATTCTTAGATGGTACTGCTGCTTCTATAAAGAAAAATGTCCCTAAGATAAATGCTGATATAATAAACAGACTTTCAGAAGAAGGAGTTGTTTTTGTCCCTGCTTCGGGAAGAGATCTTCCAAGCATTAAAGATATGCTTTCTGTAATTAAAGATATTAAATATTACTCATGCTTTAATGGAGCAAGAATATTTAAAGGGGACGAGCTTATCTATTCTGAAAAAATGGACAGAGATATGTGTTTGGATATTTTGAAAAAAGCAGCTGAACTTAGACTTCACTACAGCGGAACAGCAGGATATGATGTATGTTTTACTAAAATGGATAAAGAATATTTTGGAGAGGCAGAAAGAAAAGATACAAAATATATTTTTCACCCAAATGAAAACTTTGATAATGTAGAAGCTTTTGAATTTGAAAAAATGGTTTTCTTTGGAGATGAGGAAAGATTTAGAACTTTAAGAACTTATGTTGAAGAAAAATATTCTGATAAAGTAAATATTTTTGGTTCAGGAGATAATGTTATGGACATTGTAAGTAAAAAATGCTCTAAAGGAACTTCTCTTAGAATAATAGCTGATGATATGGGAATAGCTACTGATGAAATTATGGCATTTGGAGATAATGAAAACGACCTTTCTATGCTTACAACTGTAGGATATCCTGTAGCTATGATAAATGGAAAAGATTTTGTAAAAGAGCTTGTAAAAACTCACACTGAAAAAGGAAACGAAGAGGGAGGAGTAGGACTTTTCCTTGAGAAATTCTTTGTATAATTAAAAATAGGAGGACTAATGAAATTTATTTCGTGGAATGTTAATGGTATAAGAGCCTGTCTTACAAAAGGCTTTATGGATTTTTTTAATAATGTCGATGCAGATGTTTTCTGTTTACAAGAAACAAAAGTTCAAGCTGGACAGGTTGAACTTGATTTAAATGGATATTATCAATATTGGAATTATGCTGAAAAAAAAGGATATTCTGGAACAGCAATTTTTACAAAAAAAGAGCCTATTTCTGTAAGCTATGGTCTTGGAATAGAGGAGCATGATAAAGAGGGAAGAGTTATTACTCTTGAATTTGAGGACTTCTATTTTATCACAGTATATACTCCAAATTCTAAAACAGAGCTTGAAAGACTTGATTATAGAATGATATGGGAAGATGAATTCAGAAAATATATGAAAAATCTTGAAGAGAAAAAACCTGTAATTGTTTGTGGAGATTTGAATGTTGCTCATGAAGAGATAGATCTTAAAAATCCTAAAACAAACAGAAAAAATGCAGGATTTACAGATGAAGAAAGAGCAAAATTTACAGAACTTATGAATGCAGGATTTATTGATACTTTCCGTTACTTTTATCCTGAACGGGAAGGAAGCTATTCGTGGTGGTCTTACAGATTTAAAGCAAGAGAAAAAAATGCAGGGTGGAGAATTGACTACTTCCTGACATCAAATTCTATGAAAGACAGACTGGTTTCAGCAAAAATTCATTCTGAAATACTTGGATCTGATCACTGTCCAGTGGAACTTGTAATAAAATAATATTTTACTTTAAAGGTGTTGGGATTTTTCCCAGCACTTTTTTATCAAGAAGAGATTTAGCATTAATATATACCTCAGTTACACGGGTATCAGCGTGTCCAAGAAAATCTCTTATTTCCAAAATATCTGCTCCATTTGCAGAAAGTTCTGTTGCTACAGCGTGTCTTATATTATGTGGACTTATCTCTATACCAATTGTTTTTCCCATATCATGAATAATATTATAAAGAGCATTATAAGTAAGTCTGCTGTTTTTATTATAAAAGCTTGGAAAAATATATTTTTCTTCCATCTCCTCTTCTGAAAAGCCATACATTTTCATCACATATTTTTTATAATCAGCAAGTTTTTCAACAAGGATTTCATGAAGAGGTTTATATTGCTCTCTTCCGCTTTTTGTTTTTTCCAATTTTATAAAATAATCAGAATCTCTTTTCAAAATATTTTTATATTTCAAATCTAAAAGCTCCTGACTTCTCATTCCTGTATAGAAAAGTGTATAAAAAATAACTGTATTTCTGTATTCCTTCTCTCCATAAACAGCATATTTTTCAAGAATTTCCTGTATATTTTCAAAAGAAAGTTTTAAAATATTATCTAAATTTCTTGCAGTTTTAAATTTTTTAAAAAATCTAAAGGGGTTTATATATTTCTCTCTTCCTCTGCTTCTTCTTTCGTAAATATTTCCAACTTCGTCATAAAGGGATTTTAATCCAGACATTATCTTATTCACAGAGGTTTTTTTTAAGTTTCTTTCATGCAAAAGATGAGAAAGATAGTTTTCAGCATCCTCCTCTGTTGTTTCCAGCATAAATCTTAGGTACTGCTCTTCCTCTGCTTTTTGTATTTCAAAAATATAAGAGAGAAAATCTTTTAGATAAAAAAGATAATCTTTCATGGTTTTTTCACTTTTATAAATTTCAAAAATGGATTTTCCAGAGTTATTTATCTTTCTTCTTCGTACAGGTGTAATATCATAGTTGTTTTTCATTAAATCAAATTCCAAAATCTTTCCTCCTTTGCATATTTTTTATTTTATACTCACATTATATATTTTTTTTCTTTCTCTTTCAATATAAAAATTATTTTTTAATAATAAAATTAAATATAACTGTAATTATATTAAGTTTTATTATTTGATATAATATAAA
>DXWL01000032.1 GCA_019416865.1 Fusobacterium sp. | reverse complement strand
TTTTAATATCGAGAATTTTATTTTTACAATTTTATAAATGCAACAGCCCCTTTTTTATTTTAACATAAAGATGCCATATATTTTTGATAAAATTCAAAAATTGAGATATATTCTTTTTTAGTTGAAACTTATTAAAAATTATCATTTATTTATATATTTTATCTAAAAAAAATTGTATAATATGAAATACGCAAAATAACTTTATTGAGGAGTAATCATGCTTAACAGAAAAGAAAAAATTATTATCGCTGTATCCTTTGCTGTAATCTTTATGGGAGGGGCGGCAGCAGTAAATAACAACAAAATGGCAGATAATTTTTCATCTGTCAGAATTTTAAATGCAGTATACAAAAAAAATAGTTATAAAAAAATTAAAAATGAAATATATAGAAAAATAGGGGACAGAGATTTCAGAAAAATCACTGATGATCTGTCATTTGAAAAACTAAGAGTTACAAATGATATATTAAAAGATTCTGCTGTTGTGGGAGCTATTAATTCTCCTGATAAGAAAATATTTCTAAACAATCTTTTTGTTGAAAATCCAGATTATGATAAGGCTAAAAATGCCTACAGCATTCTTACAGCTTTCAATGATCTTGAAACTCTTTCACCTGAATTTTCTGAGTATTTAAAAGAAAAATTTGGGTATTCAAAAGAAAATTATAATATCAGTAAAGTAAAAGAACTTCCAAACAGCATTCTTCAGAAAGATAAAATAGTAAAATTAACTGTAAATGAAGATTTAAAAAATATAATTAAAAATATGTCTTATGAAAATATTAATCTTTTCAGTTCTATGATTGATAACAATCCTCTTCTTGTAAGAATTCTTGAAAAAAGTTTCTCTAATGAAGAAAACGATAAAGAATTTAATGTCAAAGAGATGGATAAAAAATATTTTGCACAAGAACTTGATTTTGAAACTATGCAAAAAATTTATGCTGTAAGCAGAGATATCTCTGCAATATGTAAAGCAGATACAGGAATAAATGATTTTTTCAGGCTTCATCTTTCAGATTTTGATTATAATAAAATTTGTAATTATGGAGAACTTTATCTTTCTGACAGAAAAAATGATATTGAAATAGAAAAAGCTTTTTTAGAAAAAGAATATACTTTTAAAAAACCTTATATAAAACTTAATCCTTATGGAAGAACACCTCTTGGAGCATTGGTAAACTTTAATACTGAATACTTAGAAAATCCTATAAGAGTTACAATAAAAGGGGTAGACGGAGATTCAAATTATAGCTACACTCTTAATAAAAAATCTGAAAAAGGGATACCTATAGTAGCTCTTTATCCAAATACAAATAACAAAGTATCTATAAAAATTCTTTCAAAAGATAGAAAAAATGTTATTGCAGAAAATAAAATCTCTATTCAGACAGAAAATCTTGATGACAGACTTCCTGTTGTTGTTATAGAAAAAGATTATGAAGAAATTTTCCCTGGTACTCTTGAGCCTGGAATGAATACAGCTTCATTTATTACAAATGATGAATCTCTGCCTTTTATCTTTGATAATTATGGAAAAATAAGATACGTTTTTGATAATGCAAAAATGGGAAAAATGATAATGAGAAGAGATGGCAGCAACTGGTTGTGGGATAATGGAAAAACAGTGATAAAAGTAAACTCTCTTGGAAAAGTAAGCGGTGATAAAATAGAAGTAAAAGATTATGAAGAGCTGAAAATAGATGATGACCTTACAAAAGGATATACTGTAAATCATATTCAAAATCTTCCTAAAAAAGAAAATCTTCTTATTGTTTATGGTTTCAGTAATACAACTTATTCCAGTGCTGTTTTTTCAGAGATAGATAAGAAAACCAGAGAGGAATATTTCAGAGCAAGAATTTACTTTAATAAAAATAAAATCGAAGAAAATAATATTATTTTTGGAGAAAGAACAAAGATTTCTCCAGTAATAATGTAAGGTGAGGATCGAAATACAATGAATAATAAAAATACAAGTCTTAAAATTTTATATATTGCTCTTTTAGGAATTTCTTATTTTATATACAGCACTCTTCTTCCTATAAGCAGCGGAATGATGATATACTCTCTTGGAACATTTATGTTTATATGTCTGGGGCTTTATCTTTCAGACAATATGAAATTTGATTTTCCTTTTTATAAAATGAATAAATTTTTTGCTGTATTTACAATAAACCTTATATTTTTTACATTATGGTTTATTCTTACATGGGATTTTTGGATCATTCCTTTTTTCTTTATGTTTACAGCAACACAGTATATTATTACAATCTATCTTGTAAAAATTACTTTTAAAAGAATAAAAACAACTGTCTATGGTTCAGGAGAGATGAAAAGAAGAGTTCTTTCCTCTCTTATCAGAAAAAAAGAGTATGAGTTTATAAATACAGATGATCTTGAAAACATAGAGCAGTTTGTTAAAGAAAACAGAATCTCTTATATTATTCTTGCAAAAATTCATCTTACAGAGAAAGAAGTTGATAAAATTCTTCACATGAGAATGAATGGAATAGAGGTAAAAAGCTATTTTGATTATATGCAGGAAGAAACTTATAAAATTGATGTTGAGCTTATTAACAATGAATGGCTTTTATACGGATATGGATTTAAAATTCTTCACAGTCCTATCCACAACAGAATAAAAAGAATTTTTGATATCTCGATGGCTGTTGTAATAGGAATACTGGCTTCTCCTTTTATGGTTATTGCAGCAATTATTGTAAGACTTGAAAGTCCAGGTCCTGTAATATACAGTCAGGCAAGAGTAGGAGAACATAACAAAGAATTTATGGTACATAAATTTAGAAGTATGAGAAATGATGCTGAAAAAGACGGAGCAAAATGGGCACAAAAAAATGACCCAAGAGTTACAAAATTTGGAAACTTTATGAGAAAAACAAGAATAGATGAGCTTCCTCAGCTTTGGAATGTTATAAAAGGAGAGATGAGCTTTATAGGACCAAGACCTGAAAGAATGGTTTTCATAAAAGATCTTGAAAAAGTTATCCCTTATTATAATCTTAGACATCTTGTTAAACCAGGACTTACAGGATGGGCACAGGTAATGTATCCATATGGAGCAAGTGTTGAAGATGCAGAGAGAAAACTTGAATATGATCTTTATTATATCAAACATCACAGTATCAGTCTTGATATTGCCATTATGTTTATGACTCTTAAAACTGTTGTATTTGGAAAAGGAAGATAGGAAAAGATATGATTACAATTTTTACCCCAGCATATAACAGAAAACATACTCTTACAAGACTTTATGAGTCCTTAAAAAGACAAACTGATAAAAATTTTGAATGGCTTATTGTAGATGATGGTTCAACTGATAAGACAGAAGAGCTTATAAAGGATTTTCAAAAAGAAAATATAATAAATATAAGATATATTTATCAAGAAAACGGAGGAAAACAAAGAGCTGTAAATCATGGAGTTAAAGAAGCTCTTGGAGAGTATTTTTTCATTGTAGACAGTGATGATTATCTTTCAGATGATGCAGTTGAAATGATAGAAAAATATTCTCCCTATCTTCCTAAAGATTTTGGAGGAATGGTTTTCAGAAAAATAAATATATCAGATGAAAATTACAAAAATATACATTTTACAGAAAAATATATTGATTCAAATCCTGTTGATATTGTATACAAGCATCATCTTTATGGGGATAAAGGGGAAATTTTTAAAACTTCTGTTTTAAAGAAATTTCCTTTTCCTGAATTTTATGGAGAAAAATTTGTTCCTGAAGGATATATTTGGAATAGAATCGGAAAAAAATATAATTTAAGATATATTGATTATGGAATTTATTATTTTGAATATCTTGAAGATGGATATACAAAAAATTTTAAGAGAGATCTGCAGAAAAATCCCAAAGGTTTTGGAGTATATTACAAAAATATGCTTTCATATGATATTCCTTTTTCTGCAAAGTTTAAGTTCTTTTTAAGATATTTACAAACAAAGTTTTATAAGGTGATAAAATGAAAATTCTTCATACTATTACCTCTCTTGAGCTGGGAGGTGCTGAAAAACTTTTAACAGAACTGATACCTGCACAGATATCATTGGGACATCATGTGGAGGTTCTTATTATGTCTGATGCAAATGCTGTTTTTTTAGATAATCTAAAATATTCTGGAGTACCTGTTCATGTTTCAAAATACAATTCAATCTCATCATGGAAAAATATATTTGAAATTAAAAAATATGCTAAAAAAGGGAAATTTGATGTGGTTCATTCTCATCTTACCCATGCACAATATTGGACAAGTCTTGCTTCAAGAATAGATTTTTCAAAAAAGAGAATATATATTACTACAGAACACAGCACATCAAACAACAGACGGCATAAAACTATTTTTAAAATAATAGACAGATTTATTTATAAACCTTATAAAAAAATTATTTCAATATCTCCCGCCACAGAAGATTCTTTGAAAAAATGGATTGGAGGAAATGAAAAAAGATTTGAAATAATTGAAAATGGTGTTGATTTAAGCAGATTTTCTCAAGGGAAAAAAATTGATTTGTCTGAATATGGACTTCATGAAGATGATAAAATAATTATTATGATTTCAAGATTTCATAAAGCAAAAGACCAGGATACAGTTATTAAATCTCTGGAGTTTTTACCAAAAATTTATAAACTTATACTTGTAGGTGATGGTGAAAGAAGAAAGGAACTTGAAAATCTTGCAAAAGAAAAAAATCTATCTTCAAGAGTTTTTTTCTTAGGTATAAGAAAAGATATTCCCGATCTTTTAAAAACAGCTTATATCTCTGTACAGTCCTCTATTTTTGAAGGATTTGGCATTACGGCTCTTGAATCAATGAGTGCCGGAGTTCCTACAATAGCAACAGATGTTCCGGGACTTGCAGAGGTAGTAAAAGACGGAGGAATCTTATTCCCTGTGGGAGATTTTAAGGGACTTGCAAAAATAATATTCTCTCTTGAAAGAAATGATAAATATGAAAAAATTAAAAATTCAGGTATAAAAAAGAGCAGTCTTTATGATATAAAAATAACTGCACAAAAATATATTAACCTTTATAAAAGGCTTGTAACTTGGGAGGGTAAATAATGGTTTCATTTATTCCATATATTGAAGTATTTGGTTTTCTTTTTTTAGGAGGAATGATTGATGTTTTTGGAAAAAATGAAAGAAAAAAACATATTCTTTTTGTTTTTTCAATAATTCTTCTTATGGGATTTCTTGGATTAAGAGCTTTTGTAGGCTGGGATTGGTGGGCTTATTATCCATCATACTATAATCTGCCAAATGGATTTAATTATGAAATAGGATATGAGCTTTGGACATCATTTTTTTATAAAATTGGAATTTCTTATGAGCATTTTATTTTTATAAACTCTGTTATTGATATTGGAATCATTGCTCTTATTTTAAAAAAATATGCAAAATATCCTCTGTTTTCTTTATTTTTGTTTTTAGCTGTACAAGGACTTTCAATAGAGGTGGATCTTTTAAGAAATGCTAAGGCAATAATTCTTTTTATTATTTCAATTGAGTTTATCAGAAAAAGACAACTGATACCTTTTATTATTTTAAACTGTATAGGGCTTACTTTCCATATGAGTGCAATAATTTATTTCCCTATGTATTTTATTTTAAATAGAAATTACAGCAGAAAAATAATCCTGCCTTTTATTATTCTTGGAAATATATATTATCTTTTAGATATGAAAATAATAATTCATGTTCTTGAATATACAGCCTCTGTTCTTCCTTCTTCAATAGGAGGAAAAATTACAAGTTATCTTTCAATAATTCCAAAAGATTATTCTCTTCCTGTAGGAATTTTATATTTTGAAAAACTTATTACATTTGTATCTGTTTTTCTATTCCTTCACAAAGAGAAAGATAGTTTTGATAACACAAGAGAAACAAATGAATATTCTCTTATTATGGAAAACAGTTTTTATATTTTTTATCTGATATATCTTTTCACATCAGAGTTTTTTATTGCTTCTGTAAGAATTGGTGTTCTGTTTGTTTTTGCTAATTGGTTTGTATGGGGATATATTATTTCAAAAGCTGATAATTTTAAAATAAAGGTTGGAATATTTCTTGTTGCTTCCCTTATTGCAGGTGCAAGACTGTATAACCACTTTAGCTTTAACGGAAACAAAATTACATACCGTTATGAAAATATAATTACAAATCACAAAACTTACGAAGAAAAAATCTCTGACCTTGCAAGAGCAAGAAAATTTAATAAAGAAGCAGATGGAAAGGAACTTCTAATTTTATACTAATTTAAATAAAGGAGAATTATGAAAATATTTTTTACTGCAAATGTCCTATGGGATATTTACATTTTCAGAGGAGGAGTTATAAAAGCTCTTGTAGAAGCAGGACATGATGTTACTGTTGTGGCTCCTTATGAAACTAGAGTAGATATAAAAAAAGAGCTGGGAGTAAAAGTTATAAATATAAATCTTAACAAAAGAGGAATGAATCCTGTTGAAGATTTAAAACTTTTATACGAACTTTATAAAATCTATAAACAGGAAAAACCTGATATAGTTTTTCATTACACAATAAAGGCAAATATCTACGGAACTCTTGCAGCCCACTTTGCAAAAATAAAATCTGTCGCTGTGCTTACTGGATTGGGATATGCCTTTGTTACAGATTCACTTGTATCAAAAATTGCAAAATTTTTATATAAAATCTCTCTTCCTATGGCAGAAGAGGTTTGTGTGTTAAATGAAGATGATAAAAATCTTCTTGTTTCTGAAAAAATTATAAAGGCTGAAAAAGTTTTTATTCTTCCTGGAGAGGGAGTTGATACAGAAAAATTTGCTCCAATAAAAAAGGTTGAAAATCATAACAAAAAAACTGTTTTTCTTATGATTGCAAGAGCTTTTTTTGATAAAGGAGTAAAAGAATATGTAGAGGCTGCTGAAAAAATAAAATCTCTGTATTCTGATACAGAATTTGAATTTCTTGGTGCATTAGGAGGAAACAGTGTAGCAGGAATTGATGAAACACAGATGAAATCTTTTGTTGATAAAGGTATTATAAACTATCTTGGTACTGTAAATGATGTGAGAGAAATTATTAAAAATGCAGATTGCATTGTTCTTCCATCATATCGTGAAGGAATTTCAAGAACTCTTCTTGAAGGAGGAGCCATGGAAAAACCTCTTATTGCTACAAATGTTACAGGATGTAAAAATATAATTATTAATAATGTAACAGGATTCTTGGCAGAACCTAAAAATTCAGAAGATTTAGCAAAAAAAATAGAAAAATTCCTTTCACTGTCAGAAAAAGAGAGAGAAGAGATGGGAAAAGCAGGAAGAAAATATATTCAAGAAAATTTTGATGAAAAAATAATTATTGATATTTACAAAAATAGGTGGTGTAACAGATGATAAGCATTATTGTTCCAATATATAATGTAGAAACATATCTTGCTGAATGTCTTGATTCAATTTATAAATTAAATATTAAAGATATGGAGGTCATCTTAATTGATGATGGTTCAACTGATAAAAGCTATAAAATTGCAAGAGAATATGCAGAAAAATATCTTGATAAAACTATTCTTATACAAAAAGAAAATGGCGGACTTTCATCTGTAAGAAATTTTGGAATACATATAGCTAGACAAAAATATATCGCCTTTATTGACAGCGATGATTTTATAGATTGTGAAAAATTTGAAAAGCTTCTTAAAGAAGGTACTAAAAAAGATTTAGATGTCATTGCAGGTAATCTTATGTATTATAGAGATGGAAAAACTGGGGAACCTCTTTTCCGTTCAGAACACATTAGAAACTGTGGAACTGTTACAGGAATAGAATTTTTCCATAACTCTTTTGAAAAACCAAAATGTTTTAGAGAAGAGGTTGTTGCAAGTTTTTATAAAACTGATTTTCTAAGAAAAAATAATCTTTTTTTCACTGAAGGGATTCTTCATGAAGACAGTGAATTTACTCCAAAAGTTTTATTAAAAGCTGAAAAGATAGAGTATCTTGATTATCCTTTCTATTATTACAGACAACGTTCTGGAAGTATTATGAGCAAAGTTACTGAGAAAAGCAATACATCACTTGAACATATCTGTTACTCTCTTTATGAGGACTATAAAAATTGTGATTCTTTAATGGGAAAAACTGTTCTCTCAAAACTTATAATCAGTTATTATAAAGTTATTCTTTACAGAGCTTATCATAAAGGGGAAAAACTGAAAGAAACACACAAGAAATATAAATGGTTTTTCAAAAATCTTGATGGATTTAAAAACAGAAATTTTGAAGAAACAATGCTTTATTTTTCTGTAGGGCTTACAAATAGAATCAGAAAAGCTGTAAAAGGAGAGATTACAAATGAACAAAAACAACCTGAAATTTAAGAATATCTGTATAACAGACAGTCTTTATTCTCTTCTTATCTTTATGCTTATAAATGAAAATAAAATTTCTGAAACATTTTTTGTTTTTGGAAATTCTATAAATATAAACAAAGAGATTTTTAAAAATAACTCTATTACTCTTGAAAAAGAAAATGCTTCTTCAAAGTTTGACAGTATGAAAAAAAGAATGAAAATGTATCATTTTATAAAAGACCTTGTAAAAAGAAATAATCTTGAGGGGCTTACTGTATATGGAGGAGATCATCTTACTGGTGCAGGATATTTTATTAAAAATCATGAATTTCATGTAATTGAAGATGGAATTATAAATTATTATTCTATGCCTGAAGTTGATAAACAAATAGAAAGAGAAAGTTTTCTTCTGAAAACTTTTAAATATGCTACATATCTTTATTATCCATATGGTTTCAGCAAAAATATAACTAAAATATATCTTACAAAAGAAGCTGAAAATGTTCCTGAAAGATTAAAAAATAAAATAGAAACAATATCCCTTAAAAATCTTTGGGATAATCTTGCAAAAGAGAAAAAAGAGGAAATTCTTTATGTCTTTGGACTTAATAAAAACCTTTTGGAAGAGCTTTCGCAAAAAGAAAATATTCTTCTGACACAACCTTTTTCAGAAGATAATGTAGTTTCTGAAGATGAAAAAATTGAAATCTATAGAAATATAATGAAAAACTATGATGAAAGCTGTACAGTCATAAAAACTCACCCAAGGGAAAAAACTGATTATAGTGCTGTTTTTCCAAAAGCTGTTATTTTAGACAAACCTTTTCCTTTTGAGCTGTTCTCACTTATGGACAGCAACTTTAAAAGAGCTATAACAGTATTCTCTACAAGTGTTATGAATCTTGGAGATAATGTGCAGATTGATTTTTATGGTTCAAAAATAAATGAAAAATTATTTAAAAAATTCGGTAATATAGAGTTAAAATAATGTTAATTGAGGTTAAAAATGTTAAAAAAAATTTTTTCAAACAGTCTTATTAAAAATGGGGCTTATTATACTTTAGGGACTTTTATTCTTCAGGGAATAAATTTTCTTACACTTCCTCTTTATACAAGAGTGCTTACTACCAGAGATTTTGGTATCACATCTCTTTATACTGCATGGCAGGCAATAGTTGTTATTTTTTTATGTTTACAGACTTTCAGTACAATTCAAAATGCAAAGGTAAGTTTTGAAGATGAAGAATACAGAGAATATAACTCAAATATAGTTATCCTTTCTTTTATAAGCTTTGCTTTTTTTGCTTTTATCATTATGGGATTTTCTAAACCTTTAGCAAAATTTTCAGGACTTTCAGTTAATCTTATTTTTCTTATGCTTCTGCATTCATTTTTTACACTGGGGGTAACTTTTAAAAATACAATACTCCGTTTTGATGGAAAAGCTGAAAAACAACTTTTTATCTCTATGTTTTATACTGTTTTAAATGTAGGACTTTCACTTTTTTTCATTACATCAGTACCAAGCATTGATAAAGCAACAGGAAAAATTCTTGGAGCTGTTGTTCCCTCTGTTATCTTAGGAGGATATTTCTATCTTGAAATTATTTTGAAAAAAAGGCCGACATTTAAAAAAGAACATTTTATTTTTTGTCTGACTTTGGGACTTCCTCTTATTCTTCATAATCTATCCCATATAGTTCTTACAAGTTCTGACAGAATGATGATAGAAAAATTTATTGGATTAGAAGAAACTGGTATTTATGGATTTACTTACACAATAGGAACAATATTGAGTACTGCAGCAGGAGCTTTTGGAAGTGCATGGGTACCTTGGTATTTCCAAAGATTAAAAGAGGAAAAACATTCAGAAATAAAAATATACAGCAGAAATTATCTTGATTTTTTTACTTTAGTAACAATGGGATTTATTTTTATCTCTCCTGAAATTGTAAGATTTATGGGGTCTGCTGATTATCAGTCAGGAAAATATTTTCTTCCATGGATAATATTTGGATGCTATTTTATATTTTTATACAGCTTTCCTGTTAACTATGAATTTTATGTAAAAAAAACAAATTATATAGCTCTAGGAACATCTTTTTCAGCTGTTATTAACCTTGTATTTAACTATATCTTTATTCCAAAATATGGAAGTTTTGGAGCAGCACTTACAACACTTGCTTCATATTTTTTCCTTTTCATTTTCCATGAAATAATAACAAGGAAAAAACTTCATTATAAACTGTTTTCTCCTATACAGTATATTTACAGAATAATAATTATCACAATCTCTTGTTTTATTTACACTAAAATTGTTGATAATATTTTAATAAGATATGCTGTTATCTTAGTTTTAGCTGTAATATTCTTTGTAGGTGTTTTAAAAATATTAAAAAATAAAAAAACAATATAAAATTTACTGTTATATTAATCAAAAAAGGGACTGTTGCAAATTTGTAAAAATAAATGTAACAGCCCCTCTTTTTATATTAAATAATGTTATTAAAAATTTGAATATTTATAATGTTTTTTTCTAAAAGGAAGATAACTGATAAATCCCAAAACAAGGTATATTATCTCTACAATAATTATATAGTGCGGCCATGGTCCAAAATAATCAAGAGGAGATTGAAAAGCTGGTTTGTAATTTATATACATATAATTAGTTCCTAAAATCTCATTTATTTTAAAAACAGCTCCTGCAAAAATATTTATACACACAAAAGAACCCACAAGTCCTTTTAAGCTTGGTCTGTATCCTAAAAATATTAATTGATAAAGAACTACAAAAATTATAAAAAAATGGGTAATAAAGAAACTTATCCCAACAAAATTTGGAAAAGATACTCCTGCATCTGGAAATAAAATTGCTGCCAAGGCTCCGAAAGACCAATAAAAAATCACTTGAAAAAGTTCCTTTGAAGGAAATATCATTCCTATTACAGCTAAAATAAGAGTTATATTGCAAAGATGAATAGGAAGAAGCTCTAAAATAGTTTCCCCATATACTCCATGTCTTATTATAAGTTCAACAGCTTTAATAACTATAATTGCCCCTGAAGTTACCATTGCAAAACTTTTTTTTGAAAAAAATTGTGAAACAAAAAGCATTACAATTACAAAAAGTCCATATCCCCCTATACTTAACAAATGTTCTAATGAAAAAAGATCAAAATGATTCATACAACTCCTCCTGAATTTTATTTATGAAATCCCAAATCTGCTGGATTAAAATCTCCTGAAATATGAGAAACCTGTCCTCCTCTTTTTTCAAATTTCTCTCTTTCTGTCTTTACTTTCATTGCTAAATTATAAGTATCTTCTGCCACATTATCTTTCTTAATATAACCTTTTGACCAGTAATTTATGACAAGAGAACTATCTCCATATATATTATATATATCTTCTTTTTCTGCTATTTTTAGAGCAAAATATATTCCTATAAGTTCTCCAAAATTATTTGTTGCTCCTTTTGGTGCAAGATAGTTACCAAAATTATTTACTTTTTCTTTTGGCAGGTATTTTTCAAGAAGAGATGTTCCATCTTTTAATACAACTCTCACTTCAACACCTATCCCTCTTCCTGTTCCAGCATCAAAATATATTCCATCAGGAAGATTTTTTTTTACCTCTTCTTTTTTTATATATTCAGCTCCTCCAAGAAGCCATTCTTCTGCTTCCTCATATGTTTTAAATGATTTATAACGAGATTTTTCTCCCTGTACAATATTTTTACATTCATCCCAGTTATCACAAATTCCTTTTTTTTCGGAAGAAACAATATAGTATGCGTAATATTTTTTAGCCATAATACCTCCATTATAATAAAGATTATAACTTTTAATACTATATTTTTCAAGAATTATTATTCTTCTTACACTTTTATTCCTTTGAATTTCGTCTAAAGTAAGAAAGAAAAACAAGACTTTCTTTAAAATTTTTGATATATTATATGATGAATGTTTAAAAATTTATATTTCAAATAGGAGCAAAAAATGAGTAGTACAAATTTAGAAAGTGGAAGTGTAAAAAAATTATTTTTCAGATTTGCAGTTCCCAGTATAATAGGAATGCTTATAGTATCCATGCAGATGATGATAGATGGATTTTTTGTTGCAAATACTGTTGGGGCAGAGGGACTGGCTGCGATAAATCTTTCCATGCCTGTAGTTAACTTTTCAATGAGCACAGCTATGATGATATGTGCAGGGGGAGGAGTATACTGCTCTATTGCTATGGGAAATGGGCAGAAAAAAAGAGGTAATGAAATTTTTTCATTTACTTTTGCTGTATATTTAAGTTTTTTAGGAACTCTTGCACTTATAGGAGTTATTTTTATAGATCAGATTATCCATATTCTAGGAGCAACAGAAAGTCTTGCCCTAATGGTAAAACCATATCTTATGACAATGCTTATTTTAAATATACTCTATAATTTTCCGATTTTTACAGAAACATTTATAAAAATAGCAGGAAAACCAAATTTTGTTTTTATAAGCTGTATGACTTGTATTACAGGAAATGTCATAGGAGATTATATTTTTATATTGAAACTTGGAATGGGAACTTTTGGAGCAGCTCTTGCTACCTGTCTTGCTGATGGAATTGCTGGAGTTATTCTGATGATACAATATTTTAATTCAAGAAGTGCTCTTTCTATTACGAAACCAAAAGGAAATAGAAACCTTTTGGGAAAAATTTTATACAATGGAAGTTCTGAAATGTTTACTGTGGTTTCAAGTGCTGTGGCAACATTTATTTTTAACCTTATTCTTATGAAAAGAATAGGAGAGATTGGAGTTTCAGCTCTTACTATCGTTTTCTATGTAAATGCTGTTGTAGGAATCTGTCTTTACGGGCTTTCACAAGCTCTTCAGCCAATTGTTTCTTTTAATCTGGGGGCAAAAAGAATAGATAAAATAAGAGAAGTAATGAGAACAGCCCTTGTAACAGGGGCTGGAATAGGAGTTTTCTTTTTCATTTTAATGAAACTAAAAAGTGATTTTATTGTAGAGATTTTTTCTAAAGGAAATATTGAACTGGAAAAACTTACAAAAGAAGTTTTAAATATTGTTGTTTTTCAATATCTTTTCTCTTTTGTAAATATAACAGCAAGTTCTTTTCTTACTGCTATAGAAAAACCTTTTGAATCTGGGGTTGTTGCATTTTTAAGATCTCTTGTTTTTACAGCAGGTTTTCTTGTTACACTTCCTTTTATTTTAGGAAACACTGGATTATGGCTTGCTCTTCCTGTTGGAGAATTTTGTTGTATGCTTGTTAGTATCCCTCTTGGAATCTCTGCTTATAAAAAAATTAAACAAAAAATTTTAAAAGATGTTGACAAATAAAAAAAAATATAATATGATTGACCTATATTTAAAGGGGAGTAGTTGAAAATTACAGTGTCAACAATTCACGTCTAGTCTTTAGGGCTATTCTGGTGCTGTAAACCTACATATGAAAAGGTAACGAGACTTTTAATATGATTTTTTAGTATTCTAAAATTTCATATTAAAAGTCTTTTTTTATTGATACAGGAGTAGAACGACTACAAAGGAATTCTGCGACTAGTAGCACAAACGAACTGGAAAATTTAATAAATTAAATTTTCAGTTTGCTTCTTAAAATACAGCAGATAATAAATTTTTAATATATTTAAAAGGAGAAAAAATGGAAAAGTATTTTTTAAAGTCAAAGGAAGATGTTTTAAAAGAACTTAATGTTACTGAAACAGGACTTACAAAGGAACAAGCAGAAGAATCTAGAAAACTTTTTGGTGTCAACGAACTTCAAGAACACGAAAAAGAAAAAGCGTGGGTAGTATTTTTATCACAATTTAAAGATTTTCTTGTAATAATTCTTATTATTGCTGGAATTATTTCAATGCTTACTGGAAATATTGAAAGTACAGCTGTAATATTTTCAGTTATTATTATGAATGCAATTTTAGGGACTGTTCAGCACCTAAAAGCTGAATCATCTCTTGAAAGTCTTAAAAATCTTTCATCTCCAAAAGCAAAAGTAATGAGAAATGGAGTAAAGATGGAGATTTATTCAAAAGAAATTGCTGTAGGGGATATTGTTTATCTTGAAGCTGGGGACATTGTTCCTGCTGACGGAAGAGTAATTGAAAACTTCTCTCTTATGGTAAATGAAAGTTCTCTTACTGGAGAATCTGAAAGTGTAGGAAAAACTGATGAAGTTATAACAGATGAAAATATCCCTCTTGGAGATCAAAAAAATATGGTCTTCTCAGGAAGCCTTGTTACATATGGAAGAGGGGTAATCGTAATCACTGCTGTTGGAATGAAAACAGAGCTTGGAAAAATTGCTTCTCTTATGAAAGATACAAAAGATAAGGCTACACCTCTTCAAGTTTCACTGGATAATTTTGGAAAAAAACTTTCTATATCTATCTTAGTTCTTTGTGGAGTGGTATTTGCTATTAATATTTACCATGGAGTAAACCTTCTTGAATCTCTTCTGTTTGCAGTTGCTCTTGCAGTTGCTGCTATTCCAGAAGCACTAAGTTCAATAGTAACAATTGTTCTTGCTATTGGAACTCAGAAAATGTCAAAAGAAAATGCAATTATTAAAAAACTTAAAGCTGTTGAAGGACTTGGTTCAATATCTGTAATCTGTTCTGATAAAACAGGAACTCTTACACAAAATAAAATGACTTCAAAAAAAATATATGTAAATGGAACTCTTACAAATGCAGAAAATATTGATATCAATGATAAATATCAAAGAATGCTTCTTAACTTTGGAGCACTATGTAGTGATGCTGTAAGTGAAGGAGGAAAAGAGATAGGAGATCCTACAGAGGTTGCTCTTACAAACCTTGTAAGAAAATTTAATTTAAGTGAACTTGAAATCAGAAAAGAATATCCAAGACTTTCTGAAATACCTTTTGATTCTGACAGAAAACTTATGAGTACACTTCATGAGATTGATGGAAAAATATATATGGTTACAAAAGGAGCTCTTGATATTCTTCTAAGAAGAACAAAATTTATCTACGATGAAAATGGAGTAAGACCTGTTACTGATGAAGATATTACAAAAATAGAAAATGTAAACTATGAACTATCTAGTAATGGACTTAGAGTTTTAGCTTTTACATTTAAAAATTTCCCTCTTCAAAAAGAACTTACTAAAGAGGATGAAGATGAATATACATTCCTTGGACTTATCAGTATGATTGACCCTCCAAGAGAGGAATCAAAAATTGCTGTTCAGAACTGTCTGAAAGCTGGAATTAAACCTGTTATGATTACAGGAGATCATAAAGTTACAGCTGTTGCTATTGCAAAAGAGATAGGAATATATAAAGACGGTGACGAAGCTTTAAGTGGTATAGAATTAAGTGCTATGACAGATGAAGAACTTCATGAAAGAATAGAAAAAATTTCTGTTTATGCAAGGGTATCTCCTGAAGATAAAATCAGAATAGTTTCTGCTTGGCAGTCAAGAGGAAAAATTTGTGCTATGACAGGGGACGGAGTAAATGATGCTCCTGCTCTTAAAAAAGCTGATATCGGTATTGCTATGGGAATTACAGGAACTGAAGTTTCAAAAGATGCTGCTTCAATGATTCTTGCAGATGATAACTTTGCTACAATAGTAAAGGCTATTGCAACTGGTAGAAATATTTATTTCAATATTAAAAACTCTATAAGATTTTTACTTTCAGGAAATATGGCTGGAATCTTATCTGTATTCTATGCTTCTGTTGCTGGACTGGCTATGCCGTTTGCTCCTGTACATCTTCTATTTATCAACCTTGTTACAGACAGTCTTCCTGCTATTGCAATTGGTATGGAACCAGGAAGAGAAAATATACTTGAAGATAAACCAAGAGATATAAATGAGCCTATTTTAGATAAAGATCTTTCTCTGAAAATTATGCTTGAAGGACTTTTGATTGCTGTATTTACAATGACAGGGTACTATATCGGACTAAAACAAGGTGGAGAGGCTGTTGCAAGTACAATGGCTTTCAGTATTCTTTGTCTTGCTAGACTTTTCCATGGATTTAACTGCAGAGGAAAAAATAGTATAATAAAACTTGGATTGATGTCAAATATTTATTCAGTTCTTGCATTTTTAGTAGGCACTTTACTACTAAATGTGATACTATTTAATCATACAATAGGAAATCTTTTTGAAGTATCATATTTGACATTTAGCCAATATGGATATATTTATCTTCTTGCATTTATTCCTACTGTTGTAGTGCAAATATGCAGATTTGTAAAATATGATTTAAAACAAAGATAATAAGAAATTTAAAATTGAAATCAGAGGAGGAGTAAATATGAAAAAATTAATAATATTTTTATATATGCTTGTGTGCTGTACTTTTTCATATTCCTCTTCTGTTGATAATAATGAAAATTATTTAAAAGAAAAAAATCTTTTAATAAACTCCGTAATATCATTAGAAGAAAAAGAAAGTTTTATATCAGAGCTTACAGCCCATAATCCAGCAGCTTACTATATTGCAGCTGGACGAAATAACTCTTTTCAACCTTGTGATATCAAACAAAATGAAAATCAGTGTATTTCAGAAAAAGTAAAAGAGATTTCTGATGAAGAAAAATATTCTGAAAATATAGATTTTTCTGATGAAGAGATAATTCTTTTCTCTTATGATATTGCAACAGATATAAATCGTTCGCTCCGCAATTAGAATCCGATTTTTATTGACTAAAAATTCATACTAAAAAATCGGAGGAGATACTATGAGTATAAAAGAATTAACAGAAGATTTAAAATATGATAGAGCTAATTATCTTAGAAATTTAGAGAAAAGCAGAAATGAAAAATACTACAAAATGGACATGGAGGCAGTTATAAGCTCATATGCAATATTTTTCTGCTATTTAGGAATATGTTTATTTTATTTATATCTTTTCTCAGAACACCTTCTTACATTAGTATAAATAAAGTAATTTAAAACAAGAAAAAGAGGATTTACAGAAATGCTGTATCTCCTCTTTTTTATTTTTTAATCTATTCATCAAAAATTTCATTTATAATTTGGTACATTTTTTGCATATATTCAGTTAATTCTAGTATTAAATCATTTCTTTCCTCTGTATCAAGAAGAATATAAAAATCATCAATATTAAAATTTGTACTTTTAGAAATCTTAATATATTTCCATACTGTACTTTCCATTTTATACTCTCTTTTTGAGTTTATTGTTTTTTCTTGAAATTTATCAAATTTAAAAATTAAATCATCTAAAAAATTAGGAGATATCCAAGTATCATGCTCTCTATTCGTAAGACCAATAAAGAAATATATACTATTTTTACCTCTACCTAATCCAAAACATAAAATTTCCTCTTCTAGATTAATTTCTTTATAAAAATTAATCTCTTTAAAAGATGAGTCAAAAAAAGTATCTTTCTCAAAAGGAATATCTATTTTATCTATTAACTCTTCCCAAAACTTTTCTTCCACTTCTTCTTTAACACTCTCAATTGATTTTGATAATTCTATAGCAATTTTTAAATTATTATCTTTTAACAACAACTCTTTAATTTCCATCTCTTTCTCCTCATCCTGCAGATTATTTGTTAATTTATTGATTGTAAATAGATATTGTTTTAAAGTTTCTCTTGTTTTAGGATAATCATAAGATTTTTCTATACATTTTTTTATCCATTTTGAAATATCTTCCTTAAAAGATATTAGAATAGGGTTTGTTTCTTTATTTTCTTCTTGTGTAGGTTCATCTCCAAATAAAGTTAAATAATATAATTTATTTTTTTTATTTTGACTGTCTAAAAATTCCTGATATTTTTTTAATTGATTTTCACTATCAACAGCCCAAATTTTCATTTCAACAGCATATTCTTTATCATCTGTTTTTATATAAAAGTCCATTCTTCCGTTGGAAATTTGATATTCTCTAAAAACTTGATACTTTTTAGAAGAATCGTATTTTTCTTTTAAAACTATTTCTAAAAAATCCTTGAAAAAATTTTCATATAAATTATTTTTTTTAGGATTTTTAATTAATGAGAAGATAAGAAATGAATGTAAATCTACTTCCAAATTTTCCAAACCAAGAATTTCAAAAATATTAAAATTTTCTTTTAATTTTTCTGCATAATTATATTTTTCTAAAATAGTATCAGCCTTGGTTAATAAAAACCAAAAATCTTTTTCTTCCACGCTTTCACCTCTTTTAAAAATTTTTAATATTTTATTCTTCTCTTGAATATTTATAACTTAAGTATAGCAGCAATTTCTTTTATTTCAAGTAATTATTTTTATAAATAAAAAATAACCCTAAGCATGAAATATGAATAGAGTTACTTTTTACAAATCTAAATCTCTCTTGTATAAATTTTAAGCCAATCTCTTTCTTCCTCATTCAATTTTGGAGAGATTTTTTCAAAAACAATTTTATGATAACTATTAAGCCAATCTTTCTCTTCTGGTGTAAGCATAGAAATATCTACTGGATCAAGATCTATTGGAGCAAAAGTTATTGTTTCAAAATCCATAATTCTATTCTCTTGTGTTCTTTCAATTTCTCTGCTTAAAAGTTCATTTTCAATTCTTATTCCATGAGAATTTTCAATATATATTCCAGGCTCAACAGTTGTAATCATATCAGCTTCTAAAATAAAATCTGATGTTTTTCTAAAAATATTAGGTCCTTCATGGACAACAGAAAGATATCCTACCCCATGTCCTGTGGCACAAAGATAATCAAGTCCTATATCAAGTACAGGAGTTCTTGCAATTTTATCAAACTCACTGCATTTTGTACCATAGAAAAATTTTGTTTTTGAAAGAGCTATAAGACTCTTTAAAACAGTAGTATAATGTTTTTTTACAGTTTCATCTACTTCTCCCAATGCAAAAGTTCTCGTAATATCTGTTGTGCCTTGTAGATACTGTCCTCCTGAATCTACAAGCAGAAGATTTTTAGAATCAAGAACTGCATTTGAATTTTTTCCTGCTGAATAATGCATCATAGCTGCATTGCTTCCATAAGCAGCTATTGTATCAAAACTAGGTTCTATAAAATCTTTTTCCTCTCTTCTAAAAAATTCTATTTTCTTCTCCACATCTATCTCTGTTATTTTCTCTTTATTTATATTATTTTTCAGCCAATACATAAATTTTGTAACAGCTGTTCCATCTTTAACATGAGCTTCTATTGTGTTTTTTATCTCTGTTTTATTTTTTATAGCCTTAAAAAGCTGTGTAGGATTAATTTTATTTATTTTAATAATCCCTTTTGGAATACTATTAAATACAGATGAATTAATTCTGCTGTAATCAAGTAATATTTTTTTATTTTCTTTAGACTCTTTTAAAAATTCATAAAAATCAAAATAATCTTTTATTTCAATATCATTTTCAAAGAAATATTCTTCTGTTTCCTTTGTAAGTTTATCTTTATCAATAAAAAGCATAACCTCTTTTTCAGTGATATAAGTATAGGATAAAACTACTGGAGTACAAGGTATATCTCTTCCTCTTATATTAAAAAGCCATGCAATATCATCAAGAGAGGTAATAATATGAACATCTGCTCCCTCTTTTTTCATCTCTTCTCTTACTCTGGTTATTTTATCTTTAAAATCCTCACCTGAATAAGTTTTATCTAAAACAAAAATCTTTTCCTTTGGAAGAGAGGGTCTATTTTCCCATATCTCTCCTGGAAAATCAAAATCAGTAATAATTTTTATATTTTTCTCCCTAAGAGCTGAACTGTATTCCTGCAGTTGAAAATATGAAATAACTCTTCCATCAAATCCCAAAACTTTTTCTTTATCCATATTATTTTTTAAAAATTCCAATGTAGTGGGAGTACCCTCTGTTCCAGATTTACAAAGAATAATTTCACTTCCTTCAAGCTCTTTTTCAGCCTGAATAAAATATCTTCCATCAGTCCAAAGATAAGATTTTTCTTTTGTGATAACAAGAGTCCCTGCTGACCCTGTAAACCCTGATACAAACTCTCTGGATCTAAAATATTCTGCTACATCTTCACTCTGGTGAAAATCATCAGAAGGTATAATATATATATCAATGCTGTTTTTTTCCATAAGCTCTCTGATTTTTCTTATTTTTTCATTTACAGTCATAATTCCTCCAAAATTATTTTTTACAGTATAATGCTATTTTATCACAAAATAAAACAAAAATATTTAATGTTTATATAATTTTTTTAAATAAAAGAATTTAAAATTAGAAATAAATTTAAATATGGAGTATAATATAGTAAAATTTGGTTTAAAGGACGGTTGATTATGATATTAAAAGTAAAAAGTTTTGGATATTTTGGAATTGAACCGTTTTTGGTTGATGTAGAAGTGGATATTTCAAGAGGACTTCCCTCTTTTAATATTGTTGGACTGGGAGATACAGCAATCAGTGAAAGCAGAGAGAGAATCAGAGCTGGAATCAGAAACAGTGGCTACAAACTTGAGCCAAAAAAAATAACTGTAAATCTTACTCCTGCAAATATAAAAAAAGTTGGAACTCATTTTGATCTTCCTATAGCTGTGGGAATAATGGAGGGCAGTCATATTATAGAAATAAAAAAAGATATTTTAGAAAATTATCTTTTTATGGGAGAAATTTCTCTTTCAGGTGAAATAAAAAGAACACACGGAATTGTAAATGGTGCTATCGCTGCCAAAGAAAATGGATACAAAGGAATAGTTATTCCTTATGAAAATATGAAAGAAGGACTTCTTGTTAAAGGAATTGAAGTTGTAGTTGTAAAAGATCTTAATGAAACAGCAAAATTTCTTGAAACAGGGGAGTATGAAAAATACGAACTTCCTCAAGAAGAAAATAATACAGAGGAAGAAGATATAGATTTTTATGATGTAAAAGGACAGGAAAAAGCAAAGAGAGCTTTGGAAATCTGTGCTGCAGGAGGACATAATCTTCTTATGATAGGAACTCCCGGAGCTGGAAAAACAATGCTTTCAAAAAGAATAATGACAATTCTTCCCCCTATGACAGAGGAGGAAAAAATAGAAGTAACAAAACTTTACAGTATTTCAGGAGAGCTTAATGAAAAAAGACCAATTATAGAAAAAAGACCTTTCAGAAATCCTCATCATACTAGCAGCAGTATATCAATTATAGGAGGAGGAAGAAATCCCTCTCTTGGAGAAATCTCCCTTGCTGATAAAGGAGTATTATTTTTAGATGAATTTGTAGAGTTTAAAAAAGATGTACTTGAAAGCCTTCGTGAACCTTTGGAAGAGAAAAAAGTATCTGTAACAAGAGCCATGTATAAGGCTGAATTTCCTGCTGATTTCATTTTTCTTGCTGCTTGTAACCCATGCAAATGTGGGAATGCTTTGGAAGACGGTGATCTTTGCACTTGTACACCAGGAGAGATTTCAAGGTATATGAAAAAATTATCTGGACCTATCTTAGATAGAATTGATTTGAAAATAGAGATAAAAAGACTTAAGGAAGATGAACTTCTTGAAAATACAAAAAGAGAAACTTCAAAAGAAATCAGAGAAAGAGTTATAAAAGCGAGGGAAGTCCAAAGAAAAAGATTTGGAAACAATAAACTTAACGGAAGTATGACAAGAAAAGATTTAGAAAAATATTGTAAACTCAATGAAGAAACAAAATCTGTTATGAAAATGGCAGTTAAAAATTTAAATCTTTCTGCCAGAAGTTTTGACAGAATACTAAAGACTGCAAGAACAATAGCAGATTTGGAAGAAAGTAAAAATATAGAAAAAATTCATTTATTAGAAGCACTTTCTTATAGACTTACAGAAGGCTATTAAAATATGATTATTTAATATTTTTAAAAATACTTTTTGAATTTTCTTAAAAAAGTTTTTTAGAAATTTATAATATGAAAGATTAAATTATCCAAATGTAGTATAATAATTATAGAAAATCTTTTAAGAAAAAGGAGTGGATATTATGGCAGTATTAGTTACAGGAGGAGCAGGTTATATAGGAAGCCACACTGTTGTACAGTTACTTGAAAATAATAGAGAAGTAGTTATAGTTGACGATTTAAGCAACAGCAGCCCTAAAGTTATAGACAGAATAGAAGCTATAACAGGAAAAAGACCAAAATTTTATGCAGTTAATATATTAGATGAAGAAAAAATGGATGAAATATTTAAAGAGAATAATATTGATTCTGTTATCCATTTTGCAGGATTCAAAGCTGTAGGAGAATCTGTAGCAAAACCTTTAGCGTACTACACAAACAATCTTACAACAACTCTTATAGTTTTAAACCTTATGAAAAAATATGGAGTTCGTAATTTTGTATTCAGTTCTTCTGCAACTGTTTATGGAGATCCTCATACTTGTCCTATACTTGAAGATTTCCCACTTAGTGCAACAAATCCTTATGGAAGAACAAAACTTATGATAGAAGAGATGCTTGTTGATATATGCAAAGCTGACAAAAAACTAAATGTTGCTCTTTTAAGATACTTCAATCCTGTTGGAGCTCACGAAAGCGGAACAATAGGAGAAGAACCAAACGGAATCCCTAACAATTTAATGCCTTATATAACAAAAGTGGCTATTGGAAAACTTGAAAAACTTAGCGTTTTTGGAGATGACTACAATACTCATGACGGAACTGGAGTAAGAGATTATATCCATGTTGTAGACCTTGCAAACGGACACTTAAAAGCTCTTGATAAGCTTGAAACAAATCCTGGACTTGTAATCTATAATCTTGGAACAGGAAAAGGTTACAGTGTTCTAGATATGGTAAAAGCTTTTAGTAAAGCTTGTGGAAGAGATATCCCTTATGTTATTGCTCCAAGAAGACCTGGAGATGTTGCTATGTGTTATGCTGATGCAACAAAAGCAAAAGAAGAATTAGGATGGGAAGCTAAATATGATTTAGACAGAATGTGTGCTGACTCATGGAGATGGCAAAAAAATAATCCTAATGGATATGAAGACTAAAATTAAATAATATTTTAAGAAGGGTTGCTGTGAATTTGTAAAAGATAAAATTCTCTAAGAAAAAATAGTTTCTATTTATATTGCTCACAGAAAGAAAAT
>DXWL01000031.1 GCA_019416865.1 Fusobacterium sp. | reverse complement strand
ATTTATATATAAAAAAGCTGCTGCAATCTAATAGCTGAGATTTTTCCTAAAAAATTATTTCTATTTAAAATTGCAACAGCTTTTATCTATTTTTTATTTTTTCTTAGTTTTTTCTTTTGGTTCTACAATATTTCCCTCTGCATCAATCTTTTTGATATTTCTGCATTCTGGATATCCTGTACAAGCTAAAAATCTTCCCCATCTTCCTCTTCCAATTTTAAAAGGTTTTCCACATTTCTCACATACCCCTGCTTTTGAAAGAATCTTATTTTCTTCATCTTTTATTGCTTGAATTCTATCATTTAAAAGAACTACTCCATCTTTTTCCTCTATAGCTCCTTGAGCTAAAAGTTTTCTTATCTCTGATGAAAGAGGCTCTCTTATATTATCTTTTGCATAGTTCTCGCTTTCAAGATAACTTCCAAATCTTCCAAATTTTAAAAGCATAACTGCTCCATCTGGAGTTTTTATATCTGTAAGTTTTCCTTTTTTAGCTTCTATCTTCTCTTTTAAAATATCATTTACAAATATTTTTCCATTTTGGATATCTTCCATAGGAATATCTATCCCTTTAAGAGAAAATTTTTCCTTGCATTCTTCATTTTCACAAGCTAAATATCTTCCAAATCTTCCATTTTTTAGAATCATATAACCTGCTCCACAAGGACATTTCACATCAGATACAATTATTTTATTCTCATCTTTTTCTACTACAGCTTTATATTTTTCAATATTTTTAGAAAGACCTGTATAGAAATTTTCAAGAATTTTCTGCCAATTTTCTTTTCCTTCAGCTATCTCATCAAGTTTATTTTCAAGATCAGCAGTAAATTTTTCATTCATTATATCTTTGAAATTTTCATTTAAAACATATTTAACCTCATATCCAAGCTCTGTAGGGACAAAACTTTTTCCCTTAAGAGATACATATTCTCTCTTTTTTAAAGTGTCTATGATTGTAGCATATGTTGAGGGTCTTCCTATTCCATCTGCTTCCAATTTTTTAATAAGCGAAGATTCTGTAAGTCTTGCAGGAGGTTTTGTAAAGTCCTCTTTGATTACAAGCTCTTTTAATAGGATATTATCTCCTGTTTGAATATCAGGGAAATCTCCAAGAGGAATTTCATCTTCATCTTTAAATATTTTATAATATCCATCAAAAGTAATTTTATTTAAAACACCTCTGAACTGAATATTATCCTTTTCACAAATAAGCTCAAACTGATCATACTTCATAGGAGCAAGTTGAGATATTAAAAATCTTTCCCATATTAATGTATATAATTTCAGCTGATCTTTATCAAGGTATTTTTGAAGATCTTCAGGTCTGTAATTTATATCAGTAGGTCTGATACCCTCATGGGCATCTTGTATGTTCTCCTGTTTCTTTTCAGTTTTTTTAGTATTTTCTTTTCCAAGATACTCTTTTCCAAAAGTTTTAAGGATATAGTCTTTTGCCATCTCCTTTGCTTCTTGAGAGATTCTTGTTGAGTCTGTTCTCATATAAGTAATAAGTCCTTTATGAGTTCCGTCAATATTTATACCTTCATACAACCCTTGAGCAACTCTCATTGTTTTTGAAGCTCCAAATCCTAAATATGATGATGCAAGTTGTTGAAGAGTACTTGTTTTTAAAGGTAGAGGAGGATTTTTTACCTTCTTGTTTACCTTTGCATTTTCCACAAGAAAATCTTGTTTTTCAAGTTTTTTTATTCTTTTGACAGCTTCTTCATCTTTCAGCTTGTCAATTTTTTTCCCATCTATTTTATATAAAAGAAGTTCAATTTTATTACTGAATTTTCCTTTTATATCCCAGAATTTTTCAGGTACAAAATTTTTAATTGTATCTTCCAATTCACATATAAGTTTTAAGGCTACAGACTGAACTCTTCCAGCACTTGTGTTTGAAGATATTGTTTTCCATAAAAGAGGACTTATCCCATATCCCACAAGTCTGTCTAAAATTCTTCTTGCCTGTTGAGCATTTACTTTATTTATATCTATTTTTCTAGGATGTTTTATAGCCTCTCTTATAGCTGATGAAGTAATCTCATTAAATTCTATTCTGTTATTCTCATCTTCATCAAGCTTTAATGTATGAGCTATATGCCATGCTATTGCTTCTCCCTCTCTATCAGGGTCGGAAGCTAGATACACTTTATCAGCTTTTTTGGCCAGTTCTTTAAGAGCTTTTGTTATTTCTCCCTTTCCTCTTATTGTAGAATAATTAGGCTTAAACCCATTTTCAATATCTACTCCAAGGGTACTTTTAGGAAGATCTCTTATATGCCCGAAAGAAGCTGTTACATTAAAACTGCTTCCCAGTATTTTTTCTATTGTCTTTGCTTTAGCTGGGGATTCAACTATTACTAAGTTTTTTTTCGGTGATTTTTTTCTTGCCATTAACTTCCATCCCTTCCAAGTTTGTTTATATTAAAACAATCGCTTTAAAAAATTCAAGTTCTTGTTTAATTATAGTAGAAGAATGTTAAAAAATCAATATCTCTTTCAATTTTCTTATTTTTTTCTTCTATACTTTCCTCCAGAAATACTTGATACTATACCATTTATCTCCATTTCCATAAGAAGTGCCAAAAGATTTTTTGCCCTCATTCCGCTTTCTGTAATCAGCTCATCAAGGCTCTTTTCCACTGTAAGAATATTATATATTACTCTTTCATCTTCATTAAGAACAATGTCAGGCTCACTCTCTTTCTCTTTTCCTGATTCCCAGCCATACTCATCTAAAATATCTTTTCCAGATGTTATAAGTTTTGCTTCTGATTTTTTTATCAATTCATTTGTTCCTGCAGAAGCCGGAGAATATATATCTCCTGGAACAGCAAATACCTCTCTTCCCTCTTCCAGAGCAAGAGAAGCTGTAATAAGACTTCCCCCCTTCTCTTTGCTCTCTATAACTGCCACACCTCTTGAAAGCCCAGCAATAATTCTGTTTCTTCTTGGAAAATTAAAATTATTAGGAGGAGTCCCCAATGGATATTCAGAAACAAGCAGTCCCTCCTCTCCTATAATTTTCCAATAATTTTTATTTTCAGCAGGATAGATAACATCAAGCCCAGAGCCAACTACTGCTATTGTTTTTCCTTTTTTTTCGATGGTTCTTTTATGGCACACTGTATCTATTCCTGAAGCTAGACCACTCACTGTTACAACTCCTGCATTTACAAGTTCATCAATTATTTTTTCACATACATTTCTGCCATAAACAGTAGGTCTTCTTGTTCCAACAACACCTATAGTTTTTTTCTCTGTAAGAGAAAGATCTCCTCTGTAATATAAAAACAGAGGCGGATGAGAAATATTTTTCAATTTTTCAGGATAATACTCATCTTTAAGTGAAATTATATTTATTCCCTGTTTTTCATATTTTTTTATTTCATTTTCTAAATTTATATTTTTCGAAGAGTATATAGCCTCTATTGTTTCATCATCAAATTGAAAATAAAATCTCAGCTGATCTTTATCTAACTTAAAAATATCTTCATAACTATCAAGTCTGTTCATGAGTTTTTCAATAGCACTCTCTTTTACACCTGCTGCTTTGAGTTTGTACCATTCCATATTTATCACCTGTTATTTTGCATATGCTTTTACCATCAAATCACTTATAAGCTTTGAATCAGGATAAAGAATTCTTCCCTCTTTAAGAATTTTCTTTGCTTTTTCATATTCCTCTCTCAAAATATAAATGTTTCCAAGAGCTGTATAAGCTTCCTCTGTATTTTTCATACTTTTATATTTCAGAAAATCTCCCAAAGCCTCTTTATATTTCCCTATGTTTCTGTAGCATATCCCACGCCCAAGATAAGCTTCTGAAATATTTGGATTCATATATATAACTTCACTGTAATAATCTATAGCTGCTGTGTCATATCCTAAAAATCTGTTTGTTACAGCTGCTCCAAAAAGATTATCTGGAGTATCTATATTTTTACTAAAAATATCTTTTGCTCTCTCATATTTTCTATTTATAAAATATTGGTTTCCAAGACGGTATATTTTTTCAGGATCACCACTTATCTCATCTAAATAAGTACGGAAAAATGATTCATAATATTTCATCATAGGTGTTACCTTTTCTCTTACTTTTTCATTAGTGATAGCTGTTTCAAGAGCAGCTATTTCAGGAGGACGACAATCTCCATCTTTAACAGGCTCTACTTGAACCTGAAAAGTTTTTTCTGTTTTTGTTTCTTCATCTATATATTTAAATTCTAAAAAAACAGGAATATCCCTTTTACTTTCTTCCTCCTGCATAACTGCTGAAGATGGATTTTCTTTTTTCTGCTCCTGCTTTTTTCCAAAGAAATTCCCAAAGAAAGAGTAGTTGTCCCTTCCCTCAGCAGATGAAACTCCTGCTGAAACAATAAGCAAAAATAGTACTAATATTTTTTTCATATATTATTTATCTCCTTTATTACACTTATAAAAGTTCCATTATATAGATTTGTTTTCACTTCATCTCCAACTTTCAAAGAATTTGTATCTTTTAAAATATCTCCGTCTTTTCTAGTGATACTATACCCCCTTGAAAGAGTTTGAAGAGGATTAAGATTTATAATTTTTTCTGTTTTAAGAGTAAGATTCTGTCTTTTTCTTTCCAAAAAAATCTTCAAAGCTCTTGAAAGCTCCCTTTCCTTTATTACGATCTCATCTCTATACAAATCTAAGTTTTTAGCAAAATTTTTCAAAATATATGCAGATTTTAAATTTTCCAGCTCCCCTCTGCTTTTGTCAAGTTTACCTTTAATAAGAGATGTAAGATATCTCTTTTTTTCAGAAAGCATACTGTCTATATCTGCTCTTACAGGAACAGCTATCTCTGCACTTTGAGTAGGAGTTGCTGCTCTTACATCTGCTGTTAAATCTGTAAGAAGAAAATCTATCTCATGTCCTACAGCTGAAATTATAGGTTTTTTACAGTTAAAAAAAGCAAGGGCCGTTTGTTCTTCATTAAAAGCCCACAAATCCTCAATGCTTCCTCCCCCTCTTCCAGCTATTATAAAATCAATCTCATCTATTTTATCAAGAGTTTGAATCCCTTTCACTATCTCTTCCACAGCTCCTGGACCCTGTACCTTAGCTGGATAAACATAGATATCAATATTTTTCATTCTTTTTCTTGCTGTATTTATTATATCATGAAGAGCTGCTCCATTAAGAGAGGTTACCACACCAATTGATTTTGGATATTTTGGCAGAGGTTTTTTATAAAGCGGAGAAAAATATCCCTTCATTTCAAAGTCTCTTTTTACCTCTTCCAACTTTCTGTAAAGCTCCCCTATCTTATCCTCTTTTTCTATATGCCTTACAAGAATTTGAAAATCTCCTCTGTTTTCATAAAATCCTACATCACCAAAAATTTTTACAGAATCCCCCTCTTTTAAATCCTCTGGAATTTTTTTGTATTTATAACTGAATGCAGCACATTTTACCTGACATTTAGTATCTTTAAGGGTAAAATACAGATGTCCGCTTCTGTAATAATTAACTCCTGAAAGCTCTCCCTTTAAGAAAAATTCCTGCAAATCAGAATTTTCTTCAAGATAATTTTTTACCATTTTATTAAATTCACTCACTGTATATATTCTGTCTGCCATAATTCCTCTTTACAATTTATAATATTAAAATTCTAACAAGATGTTTTTAAGTTTTATCATCTCATCTCTCTTCTTAATAGCATTTTCAAAATCCAATTCCTCTGAAAGTTTTTTGATCTCTTTCATAAGATTTTGAATATCTTTTTCTATTTCATCTTTTGAGTTATATTTTTTACTTTTTGGTTTTACTTTTGTTTCCTCAACAGAAAGTCCGTAATCAAGATTAAGTACCTCTTCAGAAACTTCTCTTACCACACTTTTTGGATCTATATGATGAAAAGCATTATATTCTTTTTGAATCTGTCTTCTTCTTTCTGTTTCATCTATAGCTTGTTTCATTGATTTTGTAATTGTATCTCCATAAAGAATAACTGTTCCGTTAATATTTCTGGCAGCCCGTCCTATAGTTTGAATAAGAGAGCGTCTGCTTCTTAAAAATCCCTCTTTGTCAGCTTCAAGTATTGCAACAAGAGATACCTCTGGAATATCAAGTCCCTCTCTCAAAAGGTTTATCCCCACAAGAACATCTATGTCCCCATGACGAAGCTCTCTTATAATATCAATTCTCTCAAGAGTATCTATATCTGAGTGCATATATTTTACTTTTACTCCCAAATTTACATAATACTCTGTAAGTTCTTCTGCCATTTTTTTAGTAAGTGTTGTAACAAGAACTCTTTCTTTTCTTTTTACCCTCTCTCTTATCTCATGAAGAAGATCATCAACTTGATTTTCAGTTTTCCTTACCTTTATTTCAGGATCAATCAGCCCTGTAGGTCTTATAAGCTGTTCTGCCACCTCTCCGTGAGAAACTTCCAATTCAAAATCTCCAGGGGTAGCTGAAACATAAACTATCTGATTAGCAATGCTTTTAAACTCTTCAAACCTTAAAGGTCTGTTATCAAGAGCTGCTTTAAGTCTGAATCCATTTTCCACAAGATTTGTTTTTCTTGCTCTGTCCCCATTATACATTCCCCCTATTTGAGAAACTCCTATATGGGACTCATCTATAAATATAAGAAAATCTTTTGGGAAATAATCTATAAGAGTATCAGGTCTTTCTCCTGGTTTTTTCCCTGTAAGATATCTGGAGTAATTTTCTATCCCTTTGCAGTAACCTATCTCTTTTATCATTTCCATATCATAGTTTGTTCTCTGCTCAAGTCTTTGTGCTTCAAGAAGTTTCCCTTCTCTCTTAAAAGCCTCTGTTTCTATCTCCATATCCCTCTTTATCTCTTCTAAAATTCTTTCTACATCATCTTCCTCTGTAAGATAATGTGAAGCTGGAGGAATCATTATTCTTTCCATATTCTTTTTTATTTTCTGACCTGTAAGAGTATTTATTTCAGAAATGCTCTCCAAATCATCTCCAAAATATTCCAACCTATATCCCACCTCTTGAGAAGATGGATAGATATCTATAACATCACCCTTTATTCTGAATTTTCCTCTTTCAAAGGCAATATCATTTCTTTCATATCTAAGGCTCACAAGTTTTTCTATAAGAGCTTTTCTGTCATACCCTGTTTTTAAATCAATGGGAATCGTATTTTTTTTATAAGTTTCTGCTGATCCCAATCCATATATTGCAGATACAGAAGCAACAATTATAGTATCTCTTCTGTTTATTACTGCAGAAGTTGCTGCATAACGAAGTCTGTCTATTTCATCATTTATTGCTGAATCTTTTTCTATATATGTATCTGTAGACTTAATATATGCTTCAGGCTGGTAATAATCATAATAAGATACAAAATACTCCACAGCATTTTCAGGAAAAAAACTCTTATATTCTGAATAAAGCTGTGCTGCTAAAGTTTTGTTAGGAGCAAGAATCAAAGCAGGTCTTCCTGTTTCTGCTATTATATTTGCTATTGTAAAAGTTTTTCCCGAACCTGTTACTCCTAAAAGAACCTGATCTTTTACTCCTCTTTCTATTCCATCTACTATTTTTGCAATAGCTTCAGGCTGATCCCCTGTAGGCTTAAATTTTGAATGCAGTTTAAATAACATTTTTTCACCTCAATTACATTGTATCTAATTTATTGATAAATTAAAAGAGAATTATTTTGTATATAAAAACAGCGGGAAAATTTTTGCTCCCCGCTGATTTTATCTCTTTCGATTATTTTTAAAATTAATCCTCTTCTATCTCTTCAATAACTCTCAACACTTTTTTGCAGTGGCTCTCTTCAGCAATATCTTTTGGAGTCTGCCCTTTATAGTTTTCCTGATCTAAATCAGCTCCATAATCCCAAAGCAGTTTGAAAATTTCATCTGAATCTTGTCTTGCTGCAATATGTAAAGGCGTTTCATGATTTTTATTTTCTATGTTTGGATCAGCTCCATAATACATTAAAGCATCCACAAAATCATATTTTTTTCTCTGCACAGCTAGATGCAGAATAGTAAATCCTTTACTATCTTTCTCTTCCACAGCACTGATACTCATGTTTTCATTAAAGTTTTCGAGATCGTCGTTTTCTAAAAACGTCAAAAGTTCCATTGTCACCCCTAGTTAATCTTCCCTTTCTTACATAAAATTTTTATAAATTTGTATTTTCTATTTCATATTTTTTATTTTTTGCTCTCACGCTATATTATACTATAAAAATATTTATTTTCAAGTGATTTTAATATCCATTTTCTTTTAAAAACAAAGGACTCTCTATCTCAAGCTTGTTTTTTCGTCCTTTTGAAGCTTGTATAAGAACAAGATTTGAACTTTTTTCTCTGTCAAAAAAAACAAATTTTGCCCTTTTTATTGAAAAACTATTTTTTTCAAGTATACTGCATATTTCCAAAAATCTATGACTTCTATGAACCAAAAATAACTCTCCTCTTGGCTTTAAAAGTCTTTTGCTATTTTCTGCAAGTTTTTCAATATCTAAAAAAATCTCATGTCTTGCTATTTTTTTATTTTCATTTTCAGATATTTTTTTACCATCTAATTCCATATAGGGAGGATTTGAAATAATATAATCAAAACTGTTTCCCTCTTTTAGATCAGCAACATCTCCTTGAAATATTTTTATCTTATCTGAAAAATTATTTTCCTCTACATTTTTCTTAAAAATTTCAAAAGATATCTCTTGAAGCTCTATTCCGCAAATGTTTTCCATTCCCTTTTTCTCTGCAAGAAGAATAGGAATTATCCCACATCCACTTCCTATGTCCAATACTCTTCCCTTTGATTTTCCTTGAAAAAAATCAGCTAAGATTACAGCATCCACTGAAAAACGAAATCCATCTTTCAATTGATAAATTTTTATTCCACTTTTAAGCAAAGTTATATCATAATTTTCCTGCATATTTCTACTCTTTTTCCAAATCTTTATGAGCTTTTTCCTCTTCTGTTGTTTCGCTCTTTAATTTTTTAGCTTCTTTTCTGTTAAACTTAATCTCTCCTATATCAAACTTAGTTATTCCAAGTTGTGGCACATCAACATAAAGGAATCCATTTAGCGGACTGATGCTCACTACTTTTCCTTCTCCTTTTTCAGTTCCTACATTTTGATTTATTGCAGGGAAGTTTTTAAGAGCCTCTTCATATTGTGCATATTCATAATTTATACAGCAAAGAAGTCTTCCACATACACCTGATATTTTAGAAGGATTGATTACAAGTCCTTGATCTCTTGCCATTTTTATTGATACAGAATTAAATTTATTTATAAATGTACGACAGCAAAGTTCTTTTCCGCATACACCTATATCTCCCAAAATTCTTGCTTCATCTCTTACACCTATCTGTCTAAGTTCTATTCTTAGTTTAAAAATATTTGCAAGATCTTTTACTAATTCTCTGAAGTCTATTCTTCCCTCTGCTGTAAAATAGAAAATAAGTTTTGTTTTATCAAAAGTATATTCTGTATTTACAAGCTTCATAGGCAAATTATGTTTTGCAATCTTTTCCTTACAAACTTTCTGTGCTTCTTCCGCCTCTTTTCTAAGAAGCTCATATTTTGCAATTTCCTCTTCTGAAGCTTTTTTAATTACAGGTTTTAATGGAAGAACAAGATATTTTTCAGAAAGAGTAATAGGAGTGTTATAAACTACACCTATCTCCTGACCTCTTATTGTGTCCACAATAACTCTGTCCCCTTTTTTATATACTTCTTTTTTATCTGTTACTTCAAAATAATATCTCTTTTTTGTTATATCAAACATAACTCCCAGAACAGTGAAAAACTGTTCCTCTTTTTTTTCATCTTTTGGAGTTTCTGCTTCAGTGTTAATAACTTCAGGTTTGTTATCAACATCTTTTATCTCTTGCACCATTTTTCCTCCTTAAATATCTTTATATCAAATAATTCCCTCTTCCAGAAAACTGAAATATGAATCTCTCGTTATTATTATATGATCTATGACTGTTACATCCACTAATCTAAAAAATTCTTTCATCTCTCTTGTAAGTTCAATATCTTTGTTTGAAGGTTCAGGATTTCCTGAGGGATGATTATGTACAAAAACTACAGCCCTTGCATTATGATACAAAACTCTTTCCAAAATTTTTCTTGGATAAACAGTACTTTTATTTATTGTCCCTGTAAAGAGATTTTCATTTTCTATTATCTCATTTGCTGAATTTAAAAACAAGACCTTAAATTCTTCATTCTTAGAATATCCTATATCTGTACGGAGATATAATAAAAGTTCATTTTTATTTTTTATAGAAACTCTCTGCTTTTTAGCTCTGTCTTCAAAGGAAAAAGCTGCGATATCTCCTATAAATTTAAGAAAAATTCCTGTTATCTCTCCCACTCCTGAAACTTTCTGCAGCTCTTCTACATCAGCTTTAAAAACTGCATCTAAAGTTTCATATCTTTCTAAAAGTTTTTTAGCAACAGGCTTTGTGTCCACTCTAGGTCTTGCAAAAGTCAGAAGAAATTCAAGCACCTCATAATCCTGAAAACTTTTATACCCCTTTTCAATATATCTTTTTCTCAGTCTTTCTCTATGCCCTGCATAATCTTTTTCCTTCTGCATATTTTCCTCCAAAGCAAATTAAAAGAAATTCTTTATCAATTAAAAAACATCTTATAAACTTCTTCAGGTGTTTTCATATTTTTATATACTTCTAAAGCTGATTTTATTATAGGATAAGCAAGAACTGCTCCAGTCCCTTCTCCGAGCCTCATATTCATATTAAGAAAAGGCTCTGCTCCCAACTCTTTAAGAATTATTTTCATTCCTGGCTCTTCACTCATATGTGTTATAAGAAGATAGTCTTTTATAAGAGGATTCAATCTACACGCAGCAAGTGCTGCTACACTTGAAATAAATCCATCAACTAAAATAAGTTTTCTGCATTTTGCAGCCCCTATATAAAGCCCTGTAAGAAAGGCTATATCAAGCCCTCCTACACTGGCAATAACTTCCAAAACATCCAGCTGAAATGTATTATACTTAACACAACTTTCAAATATAACCTTTCTTTTTTTCAAAAGCTTTTCGTCAGAAAGCCCTCCTCCTCTTCCTACAACCTCTTCAATACTTGATCTTGTAAGAGAGTATAAAACAGCTGAACTTGTTGTAGTATTTCCTATTCCCATCTCACCATTTGAAAATATATCATAATCACTTTCCAATTCTTCCATCATAAGAATACCGTTTTCAATAGCTTCTACTGCTTGTTCCACTGTCATAGCAGGAGTTTTATAAAGGTTTTCTGTTCCATTCATCACCTTCATATTGTAAAGATTTTCATAGCTTCTTGGTATAGAATTTTTCATACCTACATCCACTACCTTAAGATCTACTCCCAATGTTTTACACATAATTCCAATAGCAGCTGTTTCATTAAGCATTGCTTCTGATACCACCCTTGTATATTCTTCAGGGCATGAAGATATTCCCTCTTCAATAACCCCATTATCAGCTGCAGCTACAATATGACACCCTTTTGTTTTTATGTTCTCAAAGGAATCTTCAAATATTCCTGCAAGTTTCATAACTATTTTTTCCATCTGCCCAAGACTTCCCTCAGGTTTCATCTTTCCGTTCCACACTTTAAGACATTTATTAATGGAATTTTTATTAAGCACTGTTATCTCTTTTAAACTTTCCTCTAATCTTTTCATCTTGCTGTACCTCCAAGATTAAATCCTGTAAGCATGGGAAAATCTCCATCAAATTCAATGACTGCAACTCCCCCGTTTCTTATTTTAAATTTCCAGTAGCCCTCAATCCCTCCTGAAATATAATGGCTCAAAAGGGTACAGATAATTCCCCAGTGAGTAACTACCAAATTATTTTTAGTTTTATCCAAACTTTCTGCAAATTCAATAGCTCTTTTTTGAAGCATAATAGGATTTTCTCCATTTACATATGAATAAGTCCTCCAGTCTGCCTCACATTTCTTCATCTCTTCAGGATATTTTTTCACTATCTCATCGTATGTAAGACCTTCAAAAATTCCAAAATCCATCTCTCTTATAAGCGAAGATTCTTCAATTTCAAGATTTTTATAATTTACAATCTGAGCTGTTTCTTTTGCTCTTTTCATTGTGCTTGAATATATTTTATCATAATCAAGATTAAACTCTTTTAAAATTTCACGAGTTTTTTCTGCCTGTTTCCAACCTGTATCATTTATAGGAACATCCATTCTTCCGTAATAGATTCCATCTTTGTTCATATCTGTCTGACCATGTCTAATTAAAATCAGTTTTCCCATATATTCTCTCCTTAAAATGTATCAGATTATATTGAGAACTGTTTTCCCAGTGCTGAAGCAAGAGATATATAGAATCCTAAAAGAACTAAGATTTCTGAAAGCTCTAATACAGCTCCTAAAGTATCCCCTGTTATTCCTCCTATTTTTTTCTCCATAAGTTTTGCAAAATATAATCCTAAAACCATTGTTACAGCTGTGATATTCACTATGTGAAGAGGGTTTAATACCTTTAAAATTCCCACTCCCACAACTGTTGTGAAAACAAGAGCTGTTGCTGCAGCAATAATAAGTCCTGCTTTATCTGTATTATCTACAAAATCTTTAGCACTTCCTGAACTTTTTGCATAAGGAGATACTGTGCAATTAAGAACAGGGTTAATTCTTGCAAGAACAGGAGATACTAAAATAACTGCACCTGCTGCACTTTTTACCCCCATCATATTTCCTATAAACCCTAAACTCATATCACTGATTCCAGCTATTAAAAGTATTTTTAAAATGAAATAAAGAATAAGAACTATTCCTCCGTTAGTTCCCAATCTTGAATCTTTCATTATTTCAAGCATCTTCTGTTTACTTCTGTAACTGAAAATTCCATCAAAAGTATCAGCCAATCCGTCAAGATGAAGTCCTCCTGTAAGAATAACTTCAACAGTAACAACTATTGCTGCAAGAAGATATGAAGATAATATAAATTTTGCTCCAATAAAGTATGTTAAATAAAGTATAAGTCCTATTACAATTCCCACAACAGGAAAAAATCTCATGCTTTTTCCCAATTCTTTTGAATCAAATTCAGGATTTGCAGGGATAGGCAGTCTTGTCATAAATTTAAATAGCAGAATTAAGCCTTTCATTTTTAATATAAACCTCCAAAATTATTTTAATTTTACTTTAAGACCTGACACTACAAGATATGCTTCATCTGAAGCCTGTGCCATAATCTGATTTATTTTTCCGCCGATATCTCTGAAATGTCTTCCAAGAGGAGTTGAAGGTACAAGCCCCAGTCCCACTTCATTTGATACAGCAACCATATCAATATTATTTTCTTTTACAAACTCAATAACAGACTCTATCTCATCTGTTATTTTTTCTCTCACTGCATCAACCTCTTTCATGGTAATATTATCCCAATCATATTTTTCTTCCATAATCATAAGATTTGTAACCATATTTGTAATACAGTCAAGAAGTATCACATCATATCCCTCAATATGATTTTTTAAAATTTTAGCAATATTTTTATAGTTTTCTATAGTTTTCCAGTTTTTACCTCTCTGTTTTTTATGTTTTTCAATTCTGTCTTTCATCTCATCATCAAAAGGGATAGCTGTAGCAAGATATATTTTACTGCTGTATCTCTCTTTTATAAGCTCTTCTGCAAAAGAACTTTTTCCGCTCCTTGCTCCCCCTGTTATGTAAATTATTTTACCCAAAGTAATGCCTCCTTCCAGTATAATATTTCCTAAAAATAATTATATCATATTCTTTCTTAAAATTCCTTAAATAAATTATTCCAATTAAAAAAATTAAAAATTTTATTGAATTTTTATAATACAGTGATATAATATCAATTAACACTAAAAAATTTTGGAGGGAAGAAAATGAAAAAACTTATGAAAATGTTATTCTGTTCAGCTTTATTTATTCTTACTGCTGCCGTATCTTGTGCAGAGGAATTTAAAGCCCAGATAATGTTTAATGGTTCATCATCACTTGCTCCTGTAATTTCTAAAATTTCTACTGACTTTATTGAAGGATATGTTACATGGGACAAGGTAAATCCTGAATTTCCTAAGAAGAATATAGCAATCTATGTTTCTGCTGGGGGATCAGGAGCAGGGGTTAAAAGCGTTATTGAAGGTGTAAGCGACTTTGGTATGGTTGCAAGAAAAGTAAAAGACAGCGAAAAAGCAAAAATTAAAGACTACAAAGAATTTGTTGTTGCTTCTGATGCTCTTACAGTTTCTGTAAACAGTGAAAACCCTATTTTAAAATATCAAAAAGAAATAACTTCTGAAACTCTTAAAAAAATATTCTCTGGTGAATATAAATACTGGAGCGATGTGGACAACAGACTTGAGAAAAAAGAAATTATTGTTGTTACAAGAGATTTAGGAGGAGGAGCTCACGAGGTATTCCAAAAAGCTGTTATGGGAGATACAGATGTAAAAGCTGATGCTATCCAAGCACCTTCTATGGGAGCTTTAGCTGCTAAAATCGTTGAAAACAAATATGCAATAGGATATGCTTCTTTTGGAATGTACAATCAAAACAAAGATAAAATAACTGCATTTGTTGTAGATGGAGCTGCACCTACTGTTGAAAATATTTTATCAGGAGCTTATAAAATTCAAAGACCTCTTCTATTCATGAAGAGCGGAGAACTTACTCCACAAGAAAAAGCATTTGTTGATTATGTTTTCTCTGAAAAAGGTATGAAAGCTGTAAGCGACAGCGGATATATCCCAGTAAAATAAAAATATAATATTGTAAAAGTAAAATTCTCGAAAGAAATTTTTTCTTAGAGAATTTTATTTTTCACAATTATTCTAGGAGGGATATAAATAATGTTTTGGAAAAAATCTGATAAACTTTTTTTCTTTTTTATTACAGCAGTAACTTTTTTGTCTTTTGCACTGCTGTCTTTTATAATATTTTTTATTTTTAAAGAAAGTTTTCCTCTCTTTAAAGAGGTTTCCCTTTCTGATTTTATTTTTGGAAAAAGATGGCGTCCCTATTCTGAAACAAATCCCACAATGGGGATGTATAATATAATTACTGCTACTATATATGTAGCTTTTACTGGAACTCTTATTGCTCTTCCTATAGCTGTAGGGTGCAGTATTTTTCTCTCATGTGTTCTTTCAGAAAAAATAAAAAATATTATAAAACCATACATTGATATTTTGGCAGGTATTCCCTCTGTTATATATGGATTTATGGGGCTTGTTATTATTGTAAAATTCTTTGAAAAACTTGGAAGAGCTTCAGGAGAAAGTGTGCTTTCTGGAGGGATTCTTTTAAGTATTATGATTCTCCCTTTTATGATTGATACCTGTGAAGAAACTATGAGCAGTATAAAAAAGAGATATGAAAATTCCTCAAAAGCTTTGGGAGTTTCAAAATGGTATATGATAAGTGAACTTATTCTTCCAGCTTCCATAAAAAGTATATTTATAGCTCTTATACTTGCTTTAGGAAGGGCTTTGGGAGAAACTATGGCTGTTATGATGGTAATCGGAAATGCTCCTATCTTTCCTCATCTTTTAGGAAAGGCTCAAACTATCTCATCTCTTATTGCTCTTGAAATGGGAATGGTTGAAGTTGGAGGGCTTCACTATAATGCTCTTTTTGCTTCAGGGCTTGTGCTTATGATTATGATTCTTGTAATTAATATTTTTATAAACTTTTTCAGAAAAAAATTTATTGGTGATGAGAGATGAATATAAGAAAAAAAGATTTTTTTATAAAGCTGTGGGCATATATAAGCGGAATATTTGTCATCTTTACTGTAATATTTATTTTTGGATATATATTTTTTAAAGGATATAAGGCTATAAGTTTTAAATTTCTTACAGATGTTCCAAAGGGAATCATTTTAGGAAAAGAGGGAGGTATTGCTCCAGCCATAATTGGAAGCTTTCTTTCTACAGGACTTGCCTGTATCTTTGCTGGAATCTTTAGTTTATGTACAAGTATCTATCTTGTTTTTTATGAAAAAAATATTAAAAGAATTCAATTTATCCATTCAGTAATAAAATGTATCGGAGGAATTCCCTCAATTGTAACAGGTCTTTTTGGATATACTATGTTTACTTTGTATTTGGGACTGGGGCGTTCAGTTATTTCAGGAGCTCTTACTTTAGCTGTAATGATTTTTCCTGTTATGGAAATAAGAATAGAAAAATCACTTAGAGAAGTAAACAAAAATATTATAAATGCCTCATATTCTTTAGGTGTTTCAAAAATATATACTATTTTTAAAATTGCAGTTCCTTCAGCCAAAGAATATATTATTTCAGCTGTTCTTTTGGGATACAGCTATGCTATTGGTGCAACTGCCCCTGTAATGTTCTGTATGACAGTAATAAATTCTCCTGTATCTTTTGACATTACAAAACCTTCAATGACTCTTTCATACCATCTGTATACTCTTCTGACACAGGGAATATCTTATGAAATGGCATATGGAACAGCATTTGTTCTTCTTGTTGTGATTCTTGCTGTTAATATTTTCTGCCGTTTTATAATCAAAAATAAAGCTAAATAAGGAGATGGTAATCTTGGAAAATATTCTTGAAATAAAAAATCTTTCTGTTTCATACAACGAAAAGAAAGTTCTAAAAAATATAGATTTATATATTAAAAAAAATAAAATCACTTCTATAATAGGTCCTTCAGGTTGTGGAAAATCCACTTTTCTAAAATCTCTGAATCTTCTTCTCTTTGAAGAAAAAGAAGCTCACATTGAAGGGGATATTTTTTTCAATAAAAAAAATATAAAAGATGTGGATATGGAAACTGTAAGAAAAAACATAGGTCTTGTTTTTCAAACACCTGCTCCCTTTCCTTTTTCAATCTATAAGAATATGACATATGTCCCTGAATATTATGGAATAAAAAATAGGGCTGAACTTGATAGAATTGTGAAAGAAAAACTTTCTGCTGCTGGATTATATGAAGAAGTTAAGGACAATTTAAAAATGTCGGCTCTTAAACTCAGTGGGGGACAACAACAAAGATTGTGTATAGCAAGAGGACTTACTGCTGAACCTGAAATTCTTCTTTTAGATGAACCTTGCTCTGCCCTTGATATTCAAAACACTGAAAAAATTGAAAAACTTCTTCTGGAACTTTCTGAAAAATACACTATTATAATTGTTACTCACAATCTTTTTCAAGCAAAAAGAATATCTGATTATACTGCATTTTTCCTTGAAGGAGAGCTTGTGGAATATGATAAAACTGAAAATATTTTTTCAAATCCAAAAAACGAAAGAACAAAAAGATATATAAGCGGTATCTTTGGATAAAATTTTAATAAAAATAATAAAAAGAGATGAATAGAAAAATGTCAAATTTTTTCCCATTCATCCCTTTATTTTTAACTTAAAAAGTTTCTCTTATTTTCTTCCTCTTTTTACTGGTTTATTGATTCTATCTTCTAAATCTTTACCAACTTTAAATTTGATATATTTTTTAGGAGTAATTTTTATAGATTCTCCAGTTCTTGGGTTTCTTCCTTCTTTTCTCTTAGTTTCTCTTCTTTCGAATGTTCCAAGACCTCTGAATATTAAAACCTCATCCTGTGTAAGAGCTTCTTTCATTGTTTCAATGAAAAGTTCTACTTGTCTTTTTGCTTCTTCTTTGCTTCTTAGGTTTGCTTTAACCATGAATAATTCTGCAAATTCTCTTTTTTTCATAAAATCCTCATTCTCCTTTTTTAATTGTATTAAGCAACATCTTTAAAAGATGTTCCTGATTTAAGATTAACACTGCTTTTTATTTTATAAAAAGCAAATGTATAAAAATATGTACTCTTACTTATACCATATTTTTATATAAAATTTCCACTAAAAAATTATTTTTTTAGCTTTTTTTATTATAACTATAAGACTGTTATTTAAAGGTTTTAGTCTAAAATTATTAAAACTTTTATATAGTGTTATAACAAACTTTCTTATATATCATTTATTTTAAATACATTGAAGCAAAAAAGAAAGAATAAAATTTCTATCCTTTTATCAAAAGTTCTTTAAATTCAGCTGCTGTTAATTTATTTTTTGTAATAGATTTAGCTGAAATTTTTGAAACATCTCCCATACTGTATTGAAGATTTGTAAGAGAGTTTATATGTGTTACTGCAATAGCTATTGCATCTGCTGCATCATCAGGTTTAGGTATCTCTTTCATTTTCAAAAGAGTTTTTACCATAAGCTGAACCTGTTTTTTATCGGCTTTACCATAACCTGTTATTCCTATCTTTACCTGCAAAGGAGTATATCCTTGTATTTTTAAACCATTTCTTTTTCCTGCAAGAAGAATGACACCTCTTGCCTCTCCTACAGAAATTACTGTTTTATTATTTTTAAAATAAAACAGTTCTTCTATTGCCATATATTCTGGAGAATATTTTTTTATTATATTTTCCACACCATTAAAAATTTCAAGAAGTCTTTCCTCCATAGGAAGTTCTTTAGCTGTGTATATACATCCATATTCTAAGAGTTTCATTTTTTTATTTTCATATTCTATCACTGAAAATCCCACAATGGCTGTTCCGGGGTCGATTCCTAAAATTCTCATTTTTTCTCCAATTTTCATTTTCTATAATTATTTAAACCTAATAAGAATATTATATCTTATTAGCAATTAAAAATCAATGTTTTAAGTTAAAGTTATCTCTTCTTATAGATAAAAGAACAGGAATATGATACAATTTTAGAAGAAAAATTAATTATAAAGGTGATTGAAAATGCTGGATAAAATAGTTATAAAAGGAGCAAGAGAGCATAACCTTAAAAATATAGATGTTGAAATTCCAAAAAACAAATTTGTTGTTATAACTGGAGTGAGCGGAAGCGGAAAATCATCTCTCGCCTTTGACACAATATATTCTGAAGGACAAAGAAGATATGTAGAAAGTCTTTCTGCCTATGCAAGACAGTTCATTGGGCAGATGAAAAAACCTGAAGTAGATTCTATTGAAGGGCTTTCTCCTGCAATCTCTATCGAACAGAAAACTACAAATAAAAATCCCCGTTCAACAGTGGGAACTGTAACTGAAATTTATGATTATATGAGATTGCTTTTTGCTCACATTGGTACTGCCCACTGCCCTATATGTGGAACAGAGGTAGACAAGAAAAGTATCGAAGAGATTATTGAAAATATAATGGAAAAATTTCAAGAGAGAAATAAGATGATTATTCTTGCACCTCTTGTGAGAGAAAAAAAGGGAACTCATAAAAATCTTTTTCTTAATCTTTTAAAAAAAGGGTTTGTAAGAGCAAGAGTTAATGGAGAAATCTTATATCTGGAAGATGAAATAGATTTGGATAAAAATAAAAAACATACTATTGAAGTAGTTGTGGACAGATTAATTTTAAAGAAAGATGACAGTGATTTTATTTCAAGACTTACCCAGTCTGTTGAAACAGGAACAGAGCTTTCAGGGGGAAAAATTATTATAAATATCAATGGGGAAGATTATTCTTACAGTGAACATTATGCCTGTCCTTACCATGAAGATGTAAGTATACCTGAACTTACTCCAAGACTTTTTTCTTTTAATGCTCCCTATGGAGCTTGTCCTGAATGTAAAGGTATAGGGCAAAAACTTGAAGTTGATGAAAACAAGCTTATAATTGATAAAACTCTTTCTATTGAAGATGGAGGACTTTATGTTCCTGGAGCTTCTACGAGAAAAGGGTGGACATGGGAGATGTTTCTCTCTATGTGTCGTGATTTTAATATAGACTATACTATCCCTATAGAAGATATCCCCAAAAAACAGCTTGATATTATTTTCCACGGAACAGATAAAAAATTTAGATTTGATTTTGAATCTTCTGAATTCTCTTTTCATGGAATGAGAGAGTTTAGAGGAATTGTTAAAAATTTAGAAAAAAGATATTATGAAACTTTTTCTGAATCTGCTAAAGAAGAGTTGGAAAATAGATTTATGATAGAAAAAGAGTGCAGAGTATGTCATGGAAAAAGACTTAAAGATGAAGTTCTTGCTGTTACAATAAATGGAAAAAATATTATTGATATCTGTCTTATGAGTATAACAGAAGCTTTAGAATTTTTTAATGCCCTTACTCTTACTCCAAAACAAGAGAAAATTGCTAAAGAGATTTTAAAAGAGATAAAAGAAAGACTTAGTTTTATGATTAATGTGGGACTTGATTATCTTTCTCTCTTCCGTTCAACAAAAACTCTTTCAGGGGGAGAATCTCAAAGAATAAGACTTGCCACACAAATTGGTTCAGGACTTACAGGGGTCTTATATGTTCTTGATGAGCCAAGTATAGGGCTTCACCAAAGAGATAATGATAAACTTCTTGCTACTCTAAACAGATTGAGAGATTTAGGAAATACTCTTATTGTTGTTGAACATGATGAGGATACTATGAATCAAGCTGATTATATCTTTGATCTTGGTCCTGGAGCAGGAGAATTTGGAGGAGAGCTTGTAGCTTTTGGAACACCTGCTGAAATAAAAAAAGTTCAAAATTCTCTTACAGGACAATATCTAAAAGGAACTCTTAAAATCCCAGTTCCTCAAAAAAGAAGAGTATCTGATAAATATATCGAACTTTTAGGAGCAAAAGGAAATAATCTTAAAAATATTGATGTAAAAATTCCTCTTGGAGTTTTCACTGTTATAACAGGAGTGAGTGGAAGCGGAAAATCTACCCTTATTAATCAAACTCTATTTCCTGTTCTTTTCAATGAACTCAATAAAGGAAAACTTTATCCTTTAGAATATAAAAGTATAACAGGTCTTGAACATCTTGAAAAAGTAATTGATATTGATCAATCACCTATAGGAAGAACTCCTCGTTCAAATCCTGCCACTTATACAAAAATTTTTGATGATATAAGAGATATTTTTGCTCAGACAAAAGATGCAAAAATAAAAGGATTTTCAAAAGGAAGATTCTCTTTCAATGTAAAAGGTGGAAGATGTGAAGCTTGTCAAGGAGCTGGAATTATAAAAATAGAGATGAATTTTCTTCCAGATGTATACGTAGAATGCGATGTATGCAGAGGAAAGAGATATAATAAAGAAACTCTTGAAGTTTTTTATAAGGGAAAAACTATTTCAGATGTACTTAATATGAGTATTGACGAAGCATATGAATTTTTCTCTTCAGTTCCTTCTCTTGAGAAAAAAATAAAAGTTTTAAAAGATGTAGGGCTTGGATATATAAAACTTGGCCAACCTGCAACTACTCTTTCTGGAGGAGAGGCACAAAGAATAAAACTGGCTGCTGAACTTTCAAAAAGTTCAAAGGGAAAAACTATTTACATTCTTGATGAACCTACAACAGGACTTCATTTTGAAGATGTTAAAAAACTTCTTGAAGTACTTAACAGGCTTGTGGAAAAAGGAAACAGTATTGTTGTTATAGAACATAATCTCGATGTTATAAAAACAGCCGATTATATAATAGATATAGGTCCTGAAGGGGGAGATAAGGGAGGAACTGTCGTCGCAGCAGGAACTCCTGAAGAGATTGCAAAAATAAAGAAAAGTTATACAGGAAAATATTTGAAAAAATACTTAAAATAATAAAGGAGAATATATGTTTGAATATTTAAAAGGTGAGGTAGCTTATAAAAAACCAGAGTATCTTGCTCTTGATGTAAATGGAATAGGATATAAAATATATATATCACTTACAACATATGACAGTGTAGAAACAGGAGATACAAAAAGATTTTTCATATATAATCATATAAAAGAAGAAGAATTTAAGCTTGTAGGATTTCTTGAAGAAAGAGAGAGAAATCTTTTTGAAATGCTTCTTAGTGTCAAAGGAATAGGAGTTTCTCTTGCTCTTGCTATAATGTCTACATTTGATATGGATACCTTCAGAGGGCTTGTGCTTCAGGAAAATTATATTGCACTAAAAAAAGTTCCAAAATTAGGAGAGAAAAAAGCTCAGCAAATTATCCTTGACCTTAAAGATAAAATGAAAAAACTTGATATTGTTTCTATGGAAAAAGTTTTTGGAGCAAATGCCTCTTCCAATGTGGAAGATGAACTTATTATGGCTCTTGAAGGACTTGGATACAATAAAAAAGATATTGATAAACTTTTGGATAAAAATGAAATTAGAAATTATAAAAATATTCAAGAGGCTATTAAAGAAACTCTTAAAAAAATACAGAATTCTAAAAATTAATCTCTAAAAAATGACTAATAAGTCATTTTTTTCGTCTTAAAATAAAGGATTTTTCACTCAGATGGAGAATAATAGTATAACAGGAAAGTCGAACTATATACAAACGAGGTGGCATATATGAGAAAAATATTTGTACTTGACACTAACATTCTTATTCACGATCCTTATTCTATTTATAATTTCAGAGGAAATGATATATATCTTCCTATTGAGGTTATTGAAGAGATTGATAAATTAAAACAGAAACCTAATACTGCTCTTCATGCAAGAATGGCTTCAAGAGTTTTGGAAGAAATCAGAAAAAAAGGAAATCTTTCTGAAGGTATAGAACTTCCAAATGATATTTTTTTCAAAGTTGAAAGAACTGCTGATCTTTCTCTTCTTCCTGAAGGATTGAAAAAAGATATTGTAGATAATCATATTATTGCTGTTGTTATAGGTATCCAGCAGAGAGAACCTGACAGAAAGGTAATCTTTGTTACAAAAGATATAAATCTTAGAATAAAAGCAGATGCTGTAGGTGTTGCAGTGGAAGATTATTCTACTGATAAAGTTGTTTACGATGATCTTGATAAAGGTTATACTGAAATAGAAGTTTCAAAAGATGTTTTTGATAAATTTAATAAAAGCGGAAAAATTGATCTTGAAGAACTTAAGCTTGATTTCACTCCATCTCCAAACTTCTTCTTTGTTCTTAAATGTGGACAAGAAGAAACTGCTGGAAGAGTTTTAGATACTAAACTTAAAAAATTTTTAAACGGAGATATGACTGCTTGGGGAGCAAGAGCAAGAAATCAGGAACAAAGATTTGCAATGGAACTTTTAATGGACGATAACATAAAAGCTGTTTCTCTTGTGGGAAAAGCTGGAACAGGTAAGACTCTTCTTGCTATTGCAGCTGGACTGGAACAGGTTGTTGAGAGAAAAAAATACTCAAAACTTTATATTGCAAGACCTATTATTCCAATGGGAAAAGATTTAGGATTCCTTCCTGGAAATGAAAAAGATAAACTTAGACCTTGGATGCAGCCTATATTTGATAATATAGAATTTTTAAGTGATATCAAAGGGGATAAGGCAGGAGAAAAAGTTATTACAGGTCTTGAAACAATGGGGCTTTTAAAAGTTGAAGCTCTGACATATATAAGAGGAAGAAGTATGCCTAATGCCTTTATCGTAATTGATGAGGCGCAAAACCTTACTCCTCTTGAAATAAAAACTATAATCACAAGAGTTGGAGAAAATACTAAAATCGTATTTACAGGAGATCCATATCAAATAGACAGTGCTTATCTTGATGCAAATACAAATGGACTGACTTATATGGCTGATAAATTGAAAAATGAAAAAATTGTTGGACATATTACTTTGGTTAAAGGAGAGCGTTCTCCTCTTGCAGAAATTGCAGCTAAACTATTATAAAAAAGGGGCTGTTGCATTTATAAAATTGTAAAAATAAAATTCTCGATATTA